>DATDTY010000051.1 GCA_035290625.1 Candidatus Nanoarchaeia archaeon | reverse complement strand
TTAGGAATGGCCAAATCAGGCGTAACATAACCACTTTTCCTTTTCCATCTTCTTCTCATTCGGATTACCTCCGAACACCTTCGCCTGGGGTCACTTGTTAGGCAATCAAAGCGATTGCTCCTTATTGAAGAGCATTTGTGTTCTTATGGTTCCGAATATTCCATAGTATCACCAATCATTTTGTTCATCTTTTTATACAGGTATTATCTTTATACCTTCTTTCTCTGGGATCATAGCCACTTCTTCATTATCTTTGAGGCCGTATTTCTGCACTAATTCCTTGGGTATCCTTAACCCGAGACTCATGCCCCATTTAGAAATCTTAGCATGAAATCTCTTCATCTCCCTATATTTCTCAGCAACAGTATGCAGCTGGCTCATATTCAATATTTCTTCACCACATTTTCCGCATTTAAAATAGGTATATCCAACACCCTCTGGAGTCTTATCGGTTAATTCCTCCATTTCGCCTTTGCATTCTGAACATGTCTTAAACGCTTTGCGTTTATGAGCACTGTCAAACCTCTCTGATTTTTGAAGCTTTTTCATTTTTTGTCACCTTTGGTTTCAATTGTAAAAATCTTTATTCTTGCGCCAATCATCTGGCCAACACATATGACTGTAAATCTTTTGCAATCCTTGATGAACCTTACATTGTGTTTTCCGAATCTCTCAACTTTGCCGCCTTTTAATGTAGCTTCAATCATATCTGGAGTTACATCTCTCTCCATAGCTCTGATAAACGCATGCCTCTTTATCTCTACACCGTACGGTGTGATATCCATAATATCATTGGGTATATCATGATATCCTAAGATATATTTAAATCCTTCGTTTTAAGGAAACTGAGTGGTTCTAGGGTCTATTATTCGGACTGACTCCGCTTCGAGGGAATCCCCCCTTACTATGCGTCAGAACTCTTCCAATCCTTTCTGCACGACTTTCGGGGTGTAGGACTGGGTTTCCTGTTTTTTCTCTCCTTCCTTATCCAGGATCATCTCTCCATACACTCCATCATACCCCGGCTTCATCTTTATGTTTCCGCTTCTATTCAGGAGAATAAGGTTTTTTAGTTTTTCATCAGTGTACTTTGTCAGGTCTTCTTCAGGAGCATCAAAAATAAGATTGAATTCATTTCCAAACTGCTTGATCAAGGGAGAGTACACCTCCCACATCTTTTTTGAAGCTACCTTGATGTTCGCTGCTGCGCAGATCAATTCTGCCAGAGGAACAACATTCCTGAATGGCTTTGCGCCTTTTGGCTTAAAGCCTTCCGGACGGTCTGCTAATTCCTCAACCCGATGCATCACTCCTATAGTCATCTGCTTTCCGCATTTCGGGCAGAGCTTCCTATTTTTTATGGAATCCCCGGGATGCATGCAGATGTTGCAGGAGCGGTGGCCGTCATAGTGGTATTTTCCCTCTTCAGGATAGAACTCGATGGTTTCCATAAGGCCTTCTTTTGTTCTTAATGCAGTAATAAGACTCTTATAGGTCAGTTTTGGAAGCTCAAAGACTGTTGCTTCCCTTCCAATCCTCCAGGGCCAGTAGCTGTGGGCATCTGAAAAGGAAACGATTGCATACTTGTCGAGCTGGGAGAGCCTCCAGTTCATTGCAGGGTCTGAAGAAAGGCCTGTCTCTATAGCATGGATGTGCTTTTCCTGATCGCCAAACGCTTCCTTGACAGAATCAAAGCCCGACATTGAGCCGAAGAGAGAAAACCACGGTGTCCAGCAATGCGCAGGGATGACCTCGATATCCTGGGAAATGTTCCTTAGATTTTCTACAAAATCCATGCAGGGTATCTTGAAAATGGGCCTGCCGTCATAATCCACCCTGCCTTTTGTCAACAAGTACTCTGTAATCTGCCTGACGACATCTAAGTTAGGCGCCAAAACAATGTTGTGGATCCTGTGCCCTTTTCCTGCCTGGGAATAAATTAATGAGATCTCTGTTGAAAGGACAAAATTGAACCCTGATTTTGTTTTCAGTATTCCGGTTTCATCCTCTGTCAATTCATTCTTTATTTCTTCAATCCATTTCGGGTGGGTGAAGTCTCCTGTCCCAAGAAGATTTGTCCCTTTGTAGGCTGAGTAGGTTTCCAGGTTTTTTATGGAGAGGTTCTTTGAGGTTGCCTGGGAATATCTTCCATGGAGATGGAGGTCTGCGATGATTTTCATTGAATTGGCGGTGAGGTGAAGGTATTTAAAGGTTTGGTGATTTTGAAGGTAAGATGAAGCTTGTCTATCCGGCATTCTCGAAGCATCTGTTCTACTTCAGGATGCACATCTCCGCATTTGTGCTCAAGAAAGGATATGCCCCTATCAACCCCTTTATGAATTTTGAGTATTTTATGCTGGATACTGTGGAGAGGGATGTTGTCAGGGATGCCAACAACTCCATACTCCGGAAGGCTGATGAGGTGTGGGTCTTTGGCAGGATAAGCGATGGAGTCCTTGCAGAGATACGGATTGCCAAGAAGACCGGAAAGCCTGTACGGTATTATTCTGTTGGAAAAGAAATCAGGGAGATCTCAAAGGACTCTGCAGAGTTTGAAGACGGCCTTGAGAAATTTGCTGGGGAATTGTGAGTATGCAAAATGCAGTTATCCTGAAAAAAGCATCTGAGACAAAAGCTGAGTTCGGAGAGGTTCCTGAAAAGAGGAGCATCCAAAGGCTTTTGGATTTTGGTGTTGTGAACATTGACAAGCCTGAAGGGCCGACATCACATCAGGTTTCGGATTTTGTGCAGAGAATTCTTGGCATTAAAAAGTCAGGCCATGGGGGCTCTTTGGATCCTAAGGTCACCGGAGTCCTTCCGGTTGCTTTGGGAAAGGCAACACGGATTGTGCAGACGTGGCTGAAGGCTCCAAAAGAATATGTCTGTGTCATGCATCTTCACAAGGAGGTTCCAGAGGCTGAACTGAGGAAGATCATGTCCTTTTTTGTAGGCACGATTGATCAGGTTCCTCCTCTGAAGAGCTCTGTGAAAAGAGTCAGGAGAAAGCGGAATGTGTATTATCTTACCATCCTTGAGATTGATGGAAAGGATGTCTTATTTCAGGTAGGCTGCGAGGCAGGAACTTATATCAGGAAACTCTGCCATGACATCGGCCTAAAGCTTGGCGGTGCGCATATGGCAAATCTCAGGAGAACAAAGGCAGGGCCATTTGATGAATCAACCTTGGTTACTCTGCATGATCTGAGCGACGCATTCTACTATTATCGCGAAAAGGGGGGTGAGAAGTTTCTCAGGCACTGCATCCATCCTCCTGAAGAGGGAATCTCCCATCTGCAAAAGATCTGGGTTCATGACACCACTGTCGATACACTCTGCCATGGCGCTGACCTTTCTGTTCCAGGAATATCCAGGCTGCATGATGGCATCCGGAAAGGGAGCCTTGTTGCGGTTATGACGCTGAAAGATGAGCTGGTCTGCCTTGCTGAGACAAAAATGGATTCCGAGGAAATCAAAAAGAAGGAAAAAGGCCTTGCTGCCAAGACAGCAAAGGTGTTCATGGAGCCTGGGCTTTATCCGAAATACAAGCCAGGGCAATCCCTGGGTCAGCTGGTATAATCGCGCATAAGCTTTAGTCGGCTTGAAAGCTGCCTGTTTTTAAGAATTCTTCCGGAGTTATTATCTTAATGTCTCTAAATCCCTTTAATTTAAGCAAATGCTTATTGTAGCTGATGATGAATTTGGCTCCGCAGGCGAGAGCGCACTCCAGAATCCTGTCATCATCGGGGTCTTCTTTAACTACAGCGACCTTTTCTTTTGGCTTTATAAGATGGGTGAAATACGCCACCGAGTCTATGATACTCTTAATTTCCTGCTTTGCCAATGAAAAACCCCTGGCTAAAACCCTCCGAATTTCGTTTACGATTTCATCAGAGATGAATACTATAATCTCCCTGGCTATTGCTTTCCTGACTATCCTATATGAGCTGCCTTCCCAGAATATAGAGGAGATAAAAATATTTGTATCCAGAACAACAATAGGATTTTGCACCTGTTAGTGCCCCTCAGAAGCTTTTTTGGTAAAGTCTTCTTCTTTCCATCCTTTTTTCTTGGCTAATTGAGCCCCCCATTTATGCACTCTCTCAAAGACTTCCTTTGCTGTAGGCACACTTACCTTCTTTAAAATGAGGGTATCATCCCTGCCAAAAATTGCAAAGTTTGTGCCTGTATCCAAGCCGAATTGCTTCCTTAAATCCTTTGGAACCACGATCTGCCCTTTTGAGGACATTGTAATTATTTCAGTCATTTTGCTTTACCGTAAGAAAGTAAGTATAGCTTACATTTAAACCTTTCGGTTCCACTCATCGTCTTCATCATATGGCCTCCTTTACAAGCCGCATTCACCCGATACGGGCATGAGGGATGAAAATATCCCTGATTATGTCTTGAAATACTCCGGATTCTCTGCTTTAAAATTCTTGAGCAATCTGCTGAAGACAGGAGCTTTCCTGCCCTGGAGATAGAAATATCCTATGGATGATGTCAATCCGGAGCCAATCGCATCCACAATGAGATCAGCCATGGTATCCCTGAGGCCGGATTTCTGCATACTTGTTCCAGCCAGATGATCCATGGAGAATTCAAATATCTCCCACAGGCTGCCAATCGCAAGGCCGAAGCAGAAGGCGAATATGACTAGCCATATCGGCTTTGAATCGATCCTGTACTTATAATACAACACATAGAGGATCAAAAATCCGGCAAATCCGATTGCGATGCTCGAGCTTGCATGCAGCACAATATCCCACCACCAGAACTTTGTGTAATAGCTCCGGATCTCGCCGAGAAAAAGAGACGCATAGATGAACAGAATGATTACAGACTCAAACTCAATCGGCAGGTAGAGCTTGTACCTCTTTTCAATAAAATAAGGGAGATACGTGAGAATCAGGATAAGCGAGGTGGAGAAAACAAGGAGCCAGCGCTGGTTGAGCACTCCTATGGCAACTGCGATTACTAATGTCAATCGCAGGATGTTGGCAAGGAATGCCTGGACTTTGTCTAAGGTTGGCTGCTTTGGCATGCTCGTTACTAAGCGGGGGGGGGAATTTAAAAAGGCTCTGGTCTTGCTTTAGTATCTTACGCTTCAATCTTTTCCATATTGAAAACAAATCATTTCCTAGTTCCCATTTTCATTACTTCTCTATCCCAGTATACAAAAACGTAACATTTATATATTAGCTCCACCATAAGAATTAAAAAAAGCGCCCGCCAAAAAGGATGCGTGAGCAAAGGAGATTTCCATCGGGTCTGGCACAAGCCAGATGCAGGGAATCAGGCTCTTAATGCGTCCTTTTGGGGGCCCAACTTTTCGAGGTGACACCATGGATATGATTATTGAGAATGCCCTCAAGGGGCAGACGCAGGCTGCTGCTGCTACGTTTGGGAAGGCAAACATTCGGGTTTTTGGCTGCGGAGGAGCAGGCTCGAATATGGTCAACTGGCTGTATAAGAAAGGAATCCGTGGAGCAGAGATTCTGGCATGCAATACTGACAAGCAGCATCTGGATATTACTGAATGCGATAAAAAACTCCTTATCGGACGGGATGTCACGAGGGGCCTGGGATGCGGAGGCTACCCTGAAAAGGGAGCTGCTGCTGCAAAGGAAACACTGCAGCAGATTCGTGAGATGCTTCAGGGTTCTGACATGGTCTTTGTATGTGCAGGAATGGGAGGCGGTACTGGTACCGGTTCTGCGCCCATCATAGCTCAGGTAGCCAAGGACATGGGAGCGATTGTTATTGGCACTGTGACAATGCCGTTCAACATCGAACGCGCTCGAATTGACAAGGCAGAGTTTGGGCTGAATCAGCTTCGCCAAGTATCTGATACTGTCATCGTCATTGACAATAATCGACTTGTCAGCATCGCAGGCAATTTGCCAGTACAACAGGCATTTGCAGTTGCCAATGAGCTTATCTCCACGATGATCCGCGGGATTGTGGAGACAATTGCAGTCCCTTCCTTGGTCAACCTGGACTATGCGGATGTAAAGGCAATCATGACAAATGGAGGAGTAGCAGCGATTGGTGTTGGGTATTCGGATACTACCAATCGGGTTGAAGAGGCTGTCAAAGGCGCCCTTTCCAATCCTTTGCTGGATATCAGCTACAAGGGAGCTACAGGCGCGCTGATCCACATCGAAGGCGGCCCCGATATGACCCTTGATGAGGTAAGCAGGGCAGGCGATCTTGTCACTGAAAGCCTCGATGACGATGCCAATGTAATCTGGGGAGCAAGGATAAACAATGATATGAAGGGAAAGATTGCTGTCATGACAATCATGACTGGCGTTAAATCTCCTTGGATCCTTGGAAAAGTAGATCAGCAGCAGAAAGCTCGCGAGGCGCGCGGGCTTTCTCGGGAACTAGGCATCCAGTTTGTCGGATAGGGCATCTGGATCCTCTTTCTATTTTTTTATTTTCTATTTCTTCACTGGGTGATTATGGTTGGCTCTATCGTTGCATTTCTGTCTACGGGCAATACGTCAATGTGGTTTCCGAAGATCGGAACAGCAGTTGCAACCATCTCATTTACAATCCCATAGATCTGATTGGAGCTGGCAAGGCCCTTGCCGTGGATAACGTGATCCACAATCTGGTTTGGCACATCTGCTTGCGCTGCAGCCTTCTTTCCTTTCTGGTTCTCTTCTATCACTTTAAGCACTTTATTGTCCAGATAATCGTGAGCTGCTCCGCGTGCGATGAGATCAACAGGAAGCGCCCCTCTCAGCCTGCTATCATGGCCAAGAGCAAGCTGCGCCTCAAGCCCATGGCCTTGCGTCTGAACCGCGATTTCGGTTGGAACCACCGGGGGAGTATATCCTGTTTTCTCTCTGGCCGGATACTGCCTGTTCGGGATTGCTGCTCTTACAACCTGCTCAACTCCTTGGCCTATGGCTGGAATCCTGTTGTAGTGGCTGCTGAGTTCCTCCAGTGTTTCCTGGCTGCGTAATCTGCCACGTGCTGATTGGACTGACTCAGCCTCTAGCCTGATGGCTTGCAAGATCGGATTGTGCGTGGTTTTCAGAGGGATCTGGCTGATTGCCTGATGAGCAGCTTGGACTCTGCCCTGGCTGTAGAGACTTGCTGCATCATGCACGATCTTTGCGATTGGAGGCACTAACGGCTTATACCCATTGCTGCGGCTGTACGGCTGGTAGCCGTATGCAGGATGCGCGCCTATGCGACTTACACTGCTCATACTGCTGTGGAGCCCAAATCCCTATTTAAATCTTGTTATTTTAACCACTATATAGTAATCATTATACTCATTGTACCAAGAGCAGGTGTGGTTGTGTCTTACTGCTGGAGAGCCTGCATACTACACTATTCGGCATTGGGGCTCAGTAGAAAGTCAATCGGCAGTGGCTTGCAAGCGAGCAAGGCGAGCTTGCTCGCTAGCCACCGGCTCGCTTGCGCTTGCCCCTGCGATTGCTGACACCCCCGAAGGTGCTAAAAAGAGCTACGCTCTTTTGGCACACCAAAACGCCAGAGGGCGTTTTGATTGGGGCAACCCTCTGTCAGCGGCGGTTATGACTGCGAAGAAGCTCGCAGAAGGGATACCGGACTTTCTGCTGAGCCCCATCTGAGTAACCTTTTTATACTTCTCGTCCCTTGGGAACTCTATGTTTGACCATTATATCCATTTCTTCAAGACAATTATCGAGACCTTAAGCCCCCATCACTATAAGATTATCGCTTCGCGGAAGAAGAGGTATGTGATTGCCTATTTCTATTCTCTGATATTTTTCTCCCTGTTCCTCTCCCTGCTTATTGCTGCCCCGGCGTATACCCAATCTGCGTCGCGTGTTGATGAGGCGCTGTCAAAATTCTCTGTGCTCAATCTGACTGTGAAGATGGAGACCACCTCTCCCATCCTCATCCCTTCGGGAAACCCTTATATCACGATCGACACTGAAGGCAAGGTTAACAGGACCTCTGAGTTTGTGTTTGCAGACGCTGACGGCTTTGCAGTGCATTCTTTCTTTGCTACGAAGAATTACAAATGGTCATCTTTCGGGGATTTGCTGGAAAAAAGAGAGTTTCTTAAGGACATCCTAAGCGTAGGCTTTCTGGCAAGCCTTCCTGTGCTGCTGTTCGTCCTTTTTATAGGGTATTCGATAAAATACACGATGGTGTGGGCAGTGTCTATCCTTCTTGGATACTTCCTTGCAAAGCTGATGAGGCTGCATGTAAAGTTTACCCGGGTCATCAGGGTTACTGGGTTCGCATCCACCTGGATTATCCTTCCCGAGCTTTTGATCATGCCCTACTTTTTTCAGAAGTACCTTTTTCCTCTTTCGATCTTCGGATTCCGGATCTATGTTCTGCCGTACCTCTTCTTTTGGATATACACAATAACTGCGTTTTATCTGATATCAGAATACCGGCATGATAAATACAGCAGATGACTCCTGTCTCTTGCTTCTGGCTGCGGTGAAAATCAGTGCTGCCGCCTCTTTGCGAGGCTCTTGAGGATTGCCATAGACTGAGTTGAGGGGGTTGTCCCATACGGGGCTTCAACGATGCATACAGAAGGGCGACACAAGCCGAGATGCTCCGCAGGAGCGACCAAAAATGAACAGCATTTTTGAGTACTGGCGGCAGCTGCGAAGCAAGATTTTCACCGCAGCCCCGGCTTCCAAAACCTTTAAATAGCGTCTCAGCATCAGTGGATGCATGTTCCAGTTCCTGTCAACACGTTTCAGCAAGTCTGACGTCATTGCCGAGTATGCAATCGAGCCTGCTCAGGCAGTTTCATTCCAGGATGCCTGCAGGCATGTTGCTGCTGCAAGCATTGGCGTATCTCCGGAGGCATTTGTTAGAGGAGACGCTCCCGCGGTGGTATCCCTTGACAAGGGGGGACAGGTTGCGTTGATACGCTATCCTGCTGATCTCTTTGAGCCGGGGAACGCAGATCAGATCAGCCATAGCCTTACTGGCCATCTGCAGCTTCCTTCTGTAAAGAGGGCAACGCTTCTTGATATGCAATTTCCGCGGACTTTAGTGAAATCCTTTCCGGGCCCAAGATTTGGCGTGAAGGGAATCCGAAAACTGATTGGGACCAACCAGGCCCTGCTTGAGGCTTCATTGCTGCAGGGGTCTTCGTATGAGTTTTCCATGAATGCCTATGAGGCATGGACAGGGATGGATATCGTTGCTGATGCCCCTTCCCTCACAAACCTTCCATCGAATCGTTTCAAGGAACGCGTCTTTCAGACGCATCGGAGAAAGAAAAAAGCTGAGCAGCTGAACGGAGGGCATAAGATGTATATGCCAAATGTGACGGGTTCGGAGACAGTGAAGAGGGCAGATTTTGCCCATACTCTTGGCTGTGAGGCAGTTGTACTCAACCTTTCAGGTTTTTCTTCACTCCAGAACCTTCGTGAGGCTGATGTTCCCGTTGCTATCCAGCTGCAGCGAAGCGTCAGGATGCCCCATATGTCCTCGCATGCCTGCGCAAAACTCTGCAGGCTGGCGGGAGCAGACATCGTTCATATCGGCTCCCTGCCGGGACCAATGAATGCTGATGCTTCTGTCCATGTCCATGACGTGATTGACAAGAGGCTTATTGAGGAACGCAGCCTTGCCAAGCCCTGGCACGGGGTTAAGAGCTCCATGGGCCTTGCTTGCAGGGTAGGAGCTTCTCACATCCCCGGTCTTGTTCAGAGGCTTGGCAATGACCTCGTGATCCAGTTTACAGATGCTGTTTCCGGCCATAGCCATGGTGTCAGAAAAGGGGCAATGGCGTGCAGGCAGGCTTTAGACAGCCATCTGCATCATATCCCTCTTCAGGTCTACGGCCTGAAGCACTCTGAGTTGAGGGAGAGCCTGGCAAGTCTGCAGCCCCGATTTTGATGCAGATTCACCGATACATTTAAATAAAAATAGGCACATCTCTCCTCTGTGGTTAGCCTCATGAAGCACCTTATGCACCTGCTTTGGTTTGTCTTGCTTGCAGGTATGGTTAGCGCAGCAGGGCAGCTTGCTGTTCCTTCTGAGGTGAATTTTGGGGCTATCGGGATTAATACGACAGGGTCAGCCCAATTCGAGATTCGGAATTCCGGGGATCAGCAGCTTGTGAATCTTTCCTTATCGAGTGATGCTCCTTTTTCCGTTACTTTCAGCCCGGCAAATCTCAGCTCATTGGCTGCAGGAGCTTCTGCAACAATAGCTGTAAATGCAACAATTCCGTTCAGCCAGGTGCAGGGCCCAAGGACGCTGGGAAATGTCATCGTAACAGCAAACCAGACAGACGGCACTCAAATAAGCTCAACATTCGCCCTTAAAGCCACGATCATCGGAAGGCTCATTCTTGATGATCTGGATGTTACGATCGACAATGAGGAAAACAAAGACCTGCAGAATGCAACAGCGATCCCGAAGACTGCAAAGCCGGGCTCAACGATAACCTTTGATGTTCGGGTCAAGAACACTTTTACAACTATTGAAAAGACGAAGCTGGAGGACGCATTCATCACTGTCAGACTTGAGGGTATCAATGATGGAGAGGACTTGGAAAAGGAGTCCAACACCTTTGAGCTTCCTGCAGACAGGACCAGGCTTGAAACCTTCAGGTTCACGCTTCCAGGCCTTATTGATGAAGATACCTATGTTGTGCATATTGAGGCAGAAGGCGAGGATGAGAATGGGAGGATCCACTCTGCTGAACTCGAGCTTGAACTTGATATACGCAGGGAGAATCATGATATCCTTGTCCAGAATCTGCAGATCGATCCTGTCAAAGCCTCATGCGGAGAATCTGTAACCCTTAGCTTTGATTTATTGAATTACGGCCAGGGAGAGGAGGAGAGCGCAGCCTACACAATCCAAAATCCGGCCTTGGGGATCGTGCTCAGTGAGGGGCCGATATACCTTGATGATCCTGAAACTGAGGATTATTCCAGCCATATCACGCGGAGGATTGCCCTGCCTGCCAATGCTCCTGCTGGCAATCACAACATTGAGGTCAGATCTTATTATGATACTGACCAGCTGTCAAACCTGGGGCGTGTGTTCCTTGAGGTGATGTGCGCGCCTGCAGCGCCAGAGGTGCAGCCAGTGGCTGAACCTGAACAGCCTGAGGCACAACCTGAAGAAGAACTCTTCCCAGAGCCCGGAGAACCTCTAGAGCCTGCAGAGCCAGCAGCTGAGGAAATCTCTAGCATTAGCCCTGGCATTAAGGTGGCTCTTCTTATCCTTGCAAATCTCGTCATTCTTACAGCTGCCGGGCTTCTCGTGCTGAAGCTTTTTATGATGAGAAAGTGAAATTTTGAAAGAAAAAATCAGACCTTATTTGGTGTATACTCTTACTTCAGCCTGATAATCTCCAGATTCTTCGGAGCAGCGGTCTCAACACGGTATTGCTTGTGGATAGAGCTTGCCAAGTCAAGGCATCTGCTTGCCTCACCATGGTTCACCAGGATCTTCTTTGGCCTGGGCGTGCACTTATAGATGAAGTTCATGAGCTCCCTCCTGTTGGAATGGCCTGAGAACCCTTCAATGGTGTAGATGCTTAGCCTTACAGGCAGGATCTCTTTCTTCATTCCGTTTGAGAAGACGATCTCGCGCTCGCCTCTCTGGATGCGCCTGCCGAGAGAGCCCTCTCCCTGATACGAGACAAACACCAAAGCGTTCTTTGGGTTGTCCCCCAGCCTCCTCAAGTATTCCACTGATGGGCCGCCGGTGAGCATACCTGAGGTTGCAAGGATGACGCATGCTCCCTGCTCTTCAATCACCTGTGCCCTCTCCTTCTGCGATCCCACCCTATGGAAGATTTCTGCCAGGAACGGATTGGCATCCTTATGGAAGATAAGCTTTCTGATGTTGTTATTGAGATATTCAGGATAGGCAGTGTGAATCGCAGTTACGTCCCAGACCATGCCGTCCACATAGACTGGAATCTTCTCGAGCTGGCCTTCCCGAACAAGCCGTTCGATAATCAGGAGCACCTCCTGCGCCCTTCCCACACCCAAGACAGGGATCAGAAGTTTTCCTCCCTGGCCAATTGTGCTCTTGATGATTGTGACCAGCTCCTCATCTGACTGTTCCTTGCTGGCAGGAATATTGTCTTTCCCTCCATAGGTTGATTCGATCATGAGGGTTTCCAGGCGGGGGAAAATTGTAACCGCAGGGTCAAGGAGATCCGTGTGGCCATACTTCATGTCGCCTGTGTAGAGGAAGTTGTGAAGCCCATTGCCGATATGGAGATGGACCATTGCGCTTCCCAGGATGTGGCCCGAGTTATAGAGTGTCAGGCGCACATCTGGCGTGATATCTGTCACTTCATCAAACTCTACAGTAATCGTATGCTTGACCATCTCCTTAATCTCTTCTGAGGTGAATAAGGGGTCCTTGCCATCGTTCTTTGCAATTTTGACCATATCGAGCTGCAGCAAGGCCATGATATCCCTTGTGGGGGGAGTGCAGTATACCGGGCCTTTGTAGCCAAGCTTGAAGAGGTAGGGCAAAAGGCCGCAATGGTCCAAGTGGGCATGGCTGATGATAATCGCATCAATCTCATCTAATTTGAACTCAGGCGCTTCGAGATGAGGATAGGCTTCCTCTGATCCGTACTCCTTTGCAGGATCGATGCCGCAATCGATCATAATCCGGGATTCAGGCGTCTGGAGCAGAAAGCATGACCTGCCAACCTGGCGGCCTGCGCCCAGCGTTGAAAAGCGCACCCATTCCTGTTTTTTTCCGCGCATCCATCCATCATAGACTCTATGGCCGATCCTGTCAAGGAATTTTCTCCTATAGTCTGAGTTCTGGTAGAGGACCGCCCTGATATTCTCAATGAGCTGGGATTTAATCGCAGGAGTCCTCCTGATTAAGGGTATCCACATTGTCTTTTCCCTTATCTCCCTCAGGATGCTGCCCTGCTTCCCGATGGCGAGGCCAGGCTTCTCAGTCTCAACAATAACGATGCTCCGCTGGGGATCAAAAATGATGCTGCCGACTCCGGCCTCCTTGGGGATGCTCTTTCGGATCTCCTGTTCTGCCTGCTCCTGGTCCATGGCGATGCTGGGGTCTGGCCGGAGCTCAACCCGCTTCTTGATATCATTCACAATCTTCTTAATCACGCCATTATTATCTAAGAAGAACTCCTTGTCTTTGGTGTAGAGGACAATGTTCGCTCCCTCGAATTCTGCGGAGCTAATCTTGCCATCGGGGAGATGCTTGAGAATCTCCTTTATGATTTCTGCCATTGAATAACCTGGTTCCAGAATGATTTATACCTTAATGTGCATATCAATCTCCTCTTGGAGGGCCTTCTTAACGCCGTCTTTCGTGATGGTGACAATGTCGATGCCATTCCCAGAGGCGATGTCCCGCTGGATTGCTGCGTTGATGCACTTCACCGCAAGCTTAATCCCTTCGTCTATGCCCATATCTTTCCTGTAGAGCGTCTCAAGGACACCAAACGCCATCACGCTTCCTGATCCTGAGGAGATATAATCATCAACCTGGGTGATTGAGCCGTCTGCATAGAGATCCCATATCGAGAACCCTGACTCGTCCTTTGCGCCGAGAATAAAATGGCTGATTCCCGGAATAATGCTCATCTTGCGGATATTTGAATATACCATCCGTGAAATGAAATTTGCCGCCTCTTTTCCTGTGGTTTCCCTTCCTATCCGTATCTTGCGGAGCTTGAGCTCGACCTGGGTTATCTTGACAAGAAGCTGCGCGTCTGAGGCTGTTCCTGCCATGGTGACCACTAAGTTCTCTGTAAGCTGGTGGACCTTGTCGATCCTCTTGCTTGAGACAAGATAGCCTGACGTGGCCCTGCGGTCTGCTGCCAGCACAACACCGTCTTTGCAGAGAATACCGACTGTTGTTGTTCCTGTCTTCAACATGTGAGCTTCGTTTTCATCCATCTTCTTGAAACCTTCAGAATCCCTGTAATTGCTAATGAATATTATATTTATAAGGCTTTCGGTTTTTTTTGGATTTGGAGATTTACCCAAGGCTTGGAGGATACTTGATCCCTCTCTGAGATTGCAGCTTATCGTAAACTTCCTGACCTGCAACTTTGTGGCTCGATTATCCTATCCTCCTTACAAACGCCCTTCTTCCATCAGAAACAAAATGAAGATTCATATATGAATTGTGTCCTTTCTTTGTTTCTTCCCCAAAACTAAAAATAGTTTCACCATCTTTGAGAATTGGGTCTCTTGGGGAATATTTCTTGCCGTCGCCAAGATCCCAATTTTCGTTTCCCCACAAAACTTCATTGTCCCTCATTACCGATTCAATTGGAAAAACTGCAGAAATCTCAGGTTTGAACATTTTTGACCTATGCTCATGATTTCCAACCAAATTTGCAAAGCTTCCGCCGTCTACCGTGCTGTCTATACTTTGTAATCTCCTTCTCTTGAATTGCAGCTCTGAAAAAATCCAATTCCAGTGCAAATCAAAAGAGCCGTCTTCATCTTCAGGATCAAACTTTCCTCCTGCATAATAAACCGTAATCTTAAACGCCCCTCCCTCTTTCGATGTTGCTCCACGCACCCATGGCACTTCAATTTCCCCATCCTCTAGACCTCTATCTAACATAAATCCTGCTGGTGAAAAATCTCTTGTTCTATGGTACTGAAGAAAATAATTCTTGCCGTTATGCGTTCGAAATTCCATTATTGGGCAATTATTAGGGTCAAATCTTCCTAAATTTCTTACCTGCTCATAGGTTTCTATTAGAGCTCCTAAACCACCCCTCAACTCATCTGGAAGAGGTTTGATAAACTCATGTGCTAATCTTCCTTCCTCTACAATGGCATAATTAGTCAGCTTGTTATTTTTCTCATAACAAAGACTCATAATGTGATACCTGCCAGCAATCGAGGAATCGGCAATTACGGTCCTGTTTAATCCGCCCAATTTTTCCCATATTGAAAAAGAGGCTTGTTTTATGAATTCATCTTCACTTAATCCTAGCTGTTTACAATATTCTTTATACGCATCTGGCTGCATTTCTCCCTGCGTAAAATATCTTTGTTTAACCTCTTCTAAGCTCCGAGAACCTCTAACTGGAAAAGTTAATGAAGACAGGCTGAAACTATTTAACAAGCCAGAAATCCCATTATACTCTTGAGGGTGTTCGCTCCTTAGAAAAATGCCTTTATGAGACCTTCTGGCTTCTGCCAAAGAATCAAATCTGCGAGGAACCAAAATCCCATTCTGCTCCGCATAATCTGCGATTGTTCTTTTGGGCTGTCCTTCTAATCTCGATATATCCTGCAAATAATAGTCCATATCCTGCCAAGAACCGGGTAATTATATAAACGTTACTATCTAATAGTTAATAACAAAAAAACGCTGAACCCTAAAATAATATTAAACCGGCCCTTGTTCTCATACTCTCAAATTATTTAACGGCGCGCATTCTTTTATCCGCAATCCATATAAAGCACGCTCTTTCTCGCTATCCTATGGGGCTTACACAAAAGGAGGTCAAGGAAATCCGGAAGCTTTTGGACTCTTCCAGGAACCCTCTCTTCTTTTTCGATGACGATCCTGATGGATTGTGCTCATTTCTGCTGCTCTACAGGTATGCCAAGAAAGGCCATGGCGTTGTGGTGAAATCCCTGCCTGAGCTGAGAGAGCAGTTTGTCAGAAAGGTTGAGGACTACAACCCTGACGTTATCTTTGTCCTTGACAAGCCAAAGGTGTCGCAGGAATTCATTGATCAGGCGAACCGGAAGATCGTATGGATTGACCATCATGAGCCGCAGGAAAGGAAAGGGGTTATGTATTTCAACCCCCGGCTCCGGAAGGAGGCGAATGTTCCAACATCCTATCTTTGCCATCAGATTGTGGAGAGCGATTTATGGATTGCCGCAGTTGGCGTTGTGGCTGACTGGGTGTACAAAAAGGACATTTATGACGCATTCTCAAGGCAGTATCCTGAACTGCTTCCTCCTGGGATAACCGATCCGCAGGTTGGCCTGTTTGAGACCCCTCTCGGAGAGATTGTGAGGCTCTTCTCCTTTATCCTCAAGGGAGACACGAGGGTAGCGATGGGCTGCGTGAAGATTCTGACGCGTGTTGGCGATATCCGCGAGCTTGTTGAGCAGAAAACTCCCCAGGCAAAGTACCTCACCAAGCGATTCAAAGAGGTCAATAGGGAGTACCAGAGCCTTCTGAAATCCGGCTGTGCTGCAGCAAAAAAGCAGGATCCCCTGCTCCTTTTCAGCTACACTGATGACACCATCTCACTCACCTCTGACCTGAGCAATGAGCTGCTCCATAGGTTCCCTGAAAAGACAATCATTGTCTGCAGAGAAAAATCAGGGGAGATGAAGTGCTCGCTCCGCTCTGCGGCACTGCTCCTGCCTCCTCTTGTGCAGCAAAGCCTGGCTGGCCTTGAGGGCTATGGAGGCGGCCATGAGCATGCGTGCGGTGCTGTGGTGAAGACGCACAACTTCGATGAATTCATCCGAAGAATTCGCGGGCAGATCTAACGCGCGATGCCAAACTCTATCTTCCCGACAATCGTGGGCTTCTTCTCGGCTCTTGACTTCCGTGTATAGTAATAGATTGTCTGGTCTTTTCCTTCATCTTCGATGCCAAGGGTGGTATAAGCTTCCCTGAGGATTGAGGACTCGATAGAGGCGTAGCGCTCATCCAGGATGATGTCCACCGTGATGGGATCATAGTAGCGTACGAAGACTGCTCCGGCAGGTAGCCGGCTGACTGAAACAACCCATTTCTCGACATTGACCTCATTGAACTCCCGGCGCAGAACAATCTGTGTCTTCTGCATCTCCCTGATCTGCTCCAGCGTGAGCTCTTTCTTCTTTAGTGAGCTGATAAGCTGCTCTGCCTCGCTGCCTGTCTGCGCATGGTATTCCTCAACAAGGTTCGGCATGGATTTCCCAACGTAAATCTTGTAGATGTCCCACTTCTTCTCTCGTGTGAGCCTTGCCTCGATGCGGATGTTCAGGTCTCCCTTCTTTTTTTCCAACAGCTTGAGGTCGGGCGTGTCTGAAAGAATCTTCCAAGTCATGATCTGAAGGAATGTTTGAGTGTTTAAAAAGTTTGTGGAGCATGGATGCGATTCCGTCATCATAATCTTTATAAACAATGCCAGAACAATTGAGAGTATGCGTCGGTGGTCTAATGGCATGATTGCGGCCTTCCATGGATCGGAGAAAGCCGTTGATCCGGGTTCAAATCCCGGCCGACGCATTCATGTTAGGCCGGTCCGAGACCAAAGTCTCACTACCGGCCGACGCATTCATTCTATACGTGAATGGTCGTAGTGGCTCTGTAGAAAGTCAGTCGGCAGTGGCTTGCAAGCGAGCAAGGTGAGCTTGCTCGCTAGCCGCCGGCTCGCTTGTGACTCTATCGGTGCATGCTGACACCCCCGAAGGTGCTAAAAAGAGCTACGCTCTTTTGGCACACCAAAACGCCAGACGGCGTTTTGATTGGGGCAACCCTCCGTCAGCACTGCTTATGTGGCCGAAGAAGCTCGCAGAACTGATGCCGGACTTTCTACAGAGCCAGTTGCAGTAGCCCTCCAATAAAAGGTTGAAGTCAAATCGGTGACCTCTGAGATCATCACGAAAGAACCGAACATCCAAAACCCTGAATTCATCCACGTTTCGTTTGATGAGCTGAAATGCCGCTGAGGGGATTTGAGCCCCTGACCTCTACGTCACCCAGTTATCGCCTGAGTATGTCATCTCCTTTCGGATCATCGCTCAAACATATGAGCCTCGCTGACTTGCGAAAACAAGCATGTAGCGCTCTAACCAGGCTGAGCTACAGCGGCATGGACAGAAAAACCTAAACTTGTTATATAAAACTAACGATTTTCCTGCAGATAGCATCCATCTCCTGCCCGGGAATCTCCTTCTTGGCCCAATGCTTTAACCCATCTCCCTTAAACCTTGGGATAATATGGAAATGGCTATGGAACACGACCTGTCCTGCTGCACTCTGGTTGTTGATCAGCACATTGAACCCCTGAGCTCCTGTGGCTTGGGTTGCAGCTGCAGCGATTTTCTTAACCACTCCCAGAATCCTGGCTGAAATCGCATCAGGAAGGTCAAGCAGGGTCTCATGATGCTCTTTCGGAATCACCAGTATATGGCCCGGGTTCGATGGAGCAATATCAAGGAACGCCAGGAACATCTTATCTTCATAGACCCTTCTTGCAGGAATCCTTGCCTGCGCAATGCTGCAGAAGGCGCAGTCACCCACCAAGCACCTCAGCAAGCTGCTTCAGGCTCGTTACCTTTTCATCATACTCCCTTCTGTCCTTGCGGTCCATCAGTATGGCTCTGATCCCTGCGCGTTTTGCGCCCTCGATATCAGTCTGCATAGAATCCCCTACCATCACGCATTCATCCTTGGAAACCCCCAGCTGCTGCAGGCAGAGCTCATACATCTTTGGGTCAGTCTTCAGAACGCCTGCGTCGCATGACAGCACTACGGCATCAAAATACTTGGTAAGATCGTGCTTCTCCAGCACCGGAGTGAGCGAAAACGGATCCGTGTTTGAAATCAGCCCGATTTTGTACTTCTGCTTAAGCTTTGTGAGCTCAGTGATATCCTCAAACGGCTTCGCAAACAGCATGTTCTTATTCCAGAGCCCGATGAGCTTCTCGACTACAAAAGGAGCAACACGGATCCCAAGATCATCAATAGCTGCGTAAAATGCTTCTCCTAGGTCTGTGTATTTCCTGGTCATGAATGACTTCTCAAACTGCTGGACAAATTCTGAAAAGGGAAGCCTGACCCTCAAGATCTCCTGAACCTGCCTCAGCGGGCTTGGCTTGACGCCGTTCTCGATCAGAGTGCCCCAGGAATCAAATAGTATGGCTTTCATGCGAATCCGGAATCCTCACCCTCATTTAAAGTTTTGTATTTATGCCGACCCGATGGCCGTTTTTCATCTCCCTTACCCAGGCCTCAACCCTTTCCTTAAACACCTCGTCAGCCTCTGAATACCTGATGAGCTTGCCCTTCTTCCAAAAAAGCGGGTCAATATACCTTGCCTTGGTCTTGATCATAAACTCTCCGTGTTCCTGCTCGCTAAGGTTGACCCAGTCTATGAAACCGAGATAATGCATGATCCTGGCATCCTCTGAAGCCTTCAGCTTCCCCATCACTTCCTCATCAGTCCCAAAAAGGTCCTCTTCCCTGATAACTCCTTTATCCAGCGCTGCCCTCAAAGCAGCAACCAAAGCCATATAGCTTCCTCCGAACAGCGGATTGCTCCAGAACTGCGTTGAGGTGTGAAAATAGCCCCATGCAGCGGCAGAAGCAGCTTCCTCATCTGCCAGCACAATCTGCCCATCCTTAACCAAGAGAGAACCTAGGACCTTATCAATCCTATCCTTCCGAAAGGTGCCGAACAACAGCCCGTCCCGCATCCCATAGTCAAGCCGGTCTGCATTCAGGCTCTGGTCATCCGAATCCAGGAGGCTGTATCCGGAATGATCAGTAATCCTGTCGATGCGGAATCCCTCTTTTCCCAGAATCTCCTTGATCTCTGAACTCTCCAGAACCCGTTTCAAATGCAGCTCATGGAAGTCCTGCTTCATACTCTCATTCCTCAGGAAATCAACGACATGGGAGAAAGCTGTATGGCTGATGTCATGCAGTAGCCCTGCAATCTGCTCCTCGAAGGATGCCCCGAGTTTCTGCAGGAGCAGATACACCCCAATGCTGTGCTCATACCTCGTAGTAGGCATCTTGGGGGTCATATAGTTCCCGGTTCCGTACTGGTTGATGCCCTTCAGCCTCTGGAATTCAGGGGTTTTGATAATGGCAAGAACGGTTTCATTCCGCAATTCCTTTTTTCCGTAGACTGGGTCTTCAATAAGCAGCGGATCCATTAAAAAAGGGATTCTTCCATGTTTTTTAACTGTTGCGGTCATGGAGGCTGCGGTGAAAATCAATGCTGCCGCCCTTTGTGAGCAGCACAACTGGAATCAGGGCATCGACTTCGAGGGGGATGCCCCATCGGGGACGAATGTCGATTATGAGGACAAAGAACGCAAATTGCGAACTTGGCGGCAGCCGGTGGCTGGTGAGCGAGTGAGAACGAGCTCACTCGCAAGCCACCGCGAGATTTTCACCGCAGCCGGTATGGACCAATCGGGATTCGAACCCGAAACCTCCGCATAGCCAATGCGGCACTCTACCAGGTTGAGCTATTGGCCCTTTTGACTGAGAAATAAGCGAGGCTTTTTATGCTCATCGCCTGCTCATCTTCATATCTGCAGCATCCACGGTTTTCCTGCCTGCGTGCCTGGCAAGCTCAACTGCGCGGCCTGCAAGGCTGATGCCGCATTTCTCAATGAGTTCAGAAAACGCAGCAGCTCCCTTTGAAGATACCCTCTTTGCGCCGCAATCCATCAATATCCTTGTTGCTGCTGCTCGTGGAATGATAAGGCGAACCATCTATAAAGAAACCGGGGCTTTCTTCACGAAGAAGAAAACCCCTGGTTTTTGTGTAGCATGTCCTGAACAGGACGGCTATTTAAATCTTTTGATTGCCCATCGCCTTCTTCAAAGCAATGATCTCTTTTGGAGTGGCTGCCCGGATAGAATCTGTAATCCTATACATTTTCTGCACATGCTTGAGCAACCCCTCCTCAACTGAGTCTTCAATATCCCTCGCCTCAATTTGGCGAATTGCCGCTTCGGCTGCTAATTGTTCCAGAGTATTTCCCTGAACCTTTTTCTGATTGCTTCCCTCTATGGCAAAATACACTTTGTGCTGTGTTTCTTCATACACAAAGAGGGAATACTTCATAGAAAGCGGAGCATCCGTGTCATTTTAATATCTTTCTAGAACAGCAAAATACCAAAATTTAAATACCGAAATCATATCAAACCGCCCATGTCTCTTATCAAGGAAATCGAGCAGCATGCATTGGTGAATGCTGCCAAATTCGGCAAAGCAAGGCCTGAGGCTGTTCTCGGAAAGATCCTGGCAGAGCATCCTGAGCTCAAGAAGGACATCCCGGGGCTGCTGAAGCAGATACACTCAGCCATCCACAAGGTCAATGGCCTCTCAAAAGCAAAGCTGGAGGCTGTGCAGATTCCGCAAAAGGAGCGATTGGAGGAGCCTAAAGGGATCGGTCAGCTCATCAATGCCAAGCCTGGAGAGGTAATTATGCGCTTTGAGCCCTCGCCTTCAGGACCGCTCCACATCGGCCATGCATATACACTCACTCTTAATTCCGAGTACTGCCGAAAATACAATGGCAAGCTCATCCTGAGGATAGCGGACACAAACCCTGAAGCGATCCGGGAGGAGGCATACAAGCTCATCCCTGAGGATGCGAACTGGATCACAAAAGGCAATATCAAAGAGCTTATCATCCAGTCCGATAATCTGCAGCGGTATTATGAGGTTATAGAAACGCTCCTGAGCAGCAGCCATGCCTATGTGTGCGGATGCAAGCCTGCAAAGTTCAAGAAGCTCCTTGATAACCAGCAGGCATGCCCCTGCAGATATGGCGAGGAAAGCCTGGCACGCTGGGAAAAGATGCTGAGCAATGCAAAGGAAGGTTCTTTTGTTGTCAGGATGAAGGCAGATCTCACGCATCCTAATCCCTCGCTCAGGGATTTTCCTTTAGCACGCATCAAGACAGCAAAGCATCCACGGACCGGGAAGAAATTCAGGGTCTGGCCCCTCCTCAATCTGGCAGTTGCTGTTGATGACCATGATGAAGGAATCACGCACACCATCCGGGCAAAGGACCATGCAGACAATGAGAAGAAGCAGGAATGGATATTCAACTCGATGGGCTGGATGATGCCTGAGCACTTGTATATCGGAAAGATTAATTTTACTAACCTCAAGCTTTCGACAAGGACTACTGCGGAGCTGATACGCAAGAAGAAATACACCGGCTGGGATGATATCAGGCTGCCGTTCCTGCAGGCGCTCAGGAGAAGAGGCTACCAGGCTGACGCAATCATAAAATATGCAGTGGAGATGGGAGTCACCAGCCATGACAAGACGGTTTCGCTGGAAGAATTTATGAAAACACTCAATGCATTCAACAAAGACATCATCGATCCCCTTGCCCACCGGTATTTCTTTGTTGAGGCGCCAAAAAAGATTGTCGTTGAGGGAGCGCCAGTGTTCAGCAGGGAGCTTGACCTGCATCCTACCAATAAGAAGGGAGGCAGGGTCTTCACTACAAAGGATGCCTTTTATATCACTCCGGGCGATTACAAGAGCCTTAAGAGAGGCAAGATCTACCGCCTGATGGGCTGCCTGAATTTTGTCAAGAAGAAAGGATTCAATTTCCACAGCAGGGAGCATGAAAAATATAAGGGAGACGGCATGCTTCATTACCTGCCTGTTGAGAAAGGCCTGCCTCTGGCAGAGGTGGTCATGCCTGACGGGTCGCGGCGAAAGGGACTGGCTGAGAAAGGAGTAACTGCCTTGAAAGAAAGAGATATTATCCAGTTCGAGCGCTTCGGCTTCTGCACATTAGACAAAAAAGATAAAAACAAGCTCTCGTTCTGGTATTTGCACAGGTGACCATTTTGAATCTGTTAGAGAGAATAAACTCCTCCTGGAATTCCGGAGAGCTCAAAAAAGCCTTGCTTGATGCATTACTCATCAAAGCGTGTTGTGTTGGTTCTGGAATGGCCTGCCTTCTTGGCACCTACGCCACTCAGGCGAGACAGGGACAGCAGCAACAGTACCTCTTCGAGAGAAGCATCTACCATCCTGAAGAAACCGGCATCCCCTGGGAACTCTACTCGAATGAGGCAGTATTGTATGGAACAGCTGCGATTATAGGCGCGATTGGAGCTGTTGGGATAGCACAAATGATCTCAGAGTATGCTCCTAAGGCCAGAAGAGACCAATAAAATTTTTAAATTGACAGCTATCTTTACCTCTTATGAACATCTTCATCAAAACGTATGGCTGCCAGGCAAACATTGCAGATTCCGAGCAGATGGCAGGCCTTCTTAAAGCCAATAACCATACCCTTGTTGCCAACGAATCTGATGCAGATGCCATTATCGTAAACTCATGCTCAGTCAAGAACGCAACCCAGTCAAAGATATTGAATTATCTCAATACCCACTTAAAAAATGAAAAACCCAAAAAAATAATCATCGGCGGATGCCTCACCAAAACGCTCAATCTCCGGAAAAAAATACCTGACCTCTCTGCTGTCTTTGACACTAATTCAATACTAAAAATCAATGACATTGTTGAAAATCCTCATGATGTTTTTTCAGGCAAAAAGGAAGAAAGGATCAACGTGCCGGCACTCAGAAAGAAAAACGGCATTGCAATCATCCAAACATCCCAAGGCTGCCTCAACACCTGCGCATTCTGCGCAACAAAGCTGGCAAGGGGCATGCTGCAGAGCTATAGGATCGGAGACATTAAGCGGGAACTTGAAATTGCGGTGAGACAAGGCCGCGCAGCCATCTACATCACTTCCCAGGACAATGGATGCTACGGTTTTGATATAAACACTTCATTGCCTGAGCTGCTCAACGAGCTGGTAACTGTTGAGGGAGACTACAAGATCCGAGTAGGCATGATGAATCCATGGCATTTGCGGAGAATTGCGGAACCATTGCTGGAAGCATACCGGTCAGAAAAAATAATGAAGTTCCTCCATATCCCCGTGCAGTCAGGCTCAGAAAAAGTGCTGCGGGACATGAAGAGGATCCATACTGTGGAGAGCTTTAGGGAGGCTGTGAAAAAATTCAGGTCAGAATTTCCAGGCATTACTGTTGCAACCGACGTCATTGTTGGATATCCCACAGAGACCGAGGAGGATTTCCAGGAAACGTGCAGCCTCATCAAGGAAATCAGACCGGAAGTGCTCAATATCTCAACCTTTTCCTCAAGGCCAGGGACAAAAGCAGCAACTCTGATGCAGCTTTCTTCGCAAATCATTAAAGAGAGGTCGAGAAGAATAACAAACCTCTATAAGAGATATAAGCAGGAAGCCCCCCTCATCCAGATTCGGCTTTCACCTGAGCCCTTCTGTTCAAAACATTTTTAAACAGCCATCACCTCCTGCACATAGGGGAAACATGGCAGAGGGAATCTCAAAAATACGCAAGCGGGACGGCTCTATCGCTGACTTTGACAAGGCGCGAATAGCAAAGGCTCTGGACAAGGCCTTTGAGGCAACGGATGAGGGTTCGGAGCAACAGGCCTGGGCAGTGACTGATGCAGTTACGGAAAGGATCAATAAGAAGTTCCACAAGAATTCTATCCCTGCAGTAGAGGAGATCCAGGATACTGTAGAAGAGGCTTTGATGGAGAAGGGATTTCCAAAAACGGCAAAGGCGTATATCCTCTACAGGCAGAAGCACGCAGAGCTCCGCAAGGGCCTGAAGGAGGACGATGCTCCCTTTGACAACGACGGGCTTCGGATCGCAAGGGAGAAGTACCTCTTGAAAGACGAGGAGGGCAACACGATTGAGACCCCTGTTGAAATGTTCCGGCGGGTTGCCAAAGCAATGGCGATAGTTGAGCGGAGATATGGCAATGATGCAAAGCCGATAGAAGAAAAATTCTTTTCAGTTCTGAATTCGCTTGAATTCATCCCTGGGGGGAGGATCCTTGCTGAGGCAGGCACAGAAAGCTCTCAGCTCTTCAGCTGCTTTGTCCTGCCGCTTGAAGACTCGATGAAGAACATCTTCAAGACGCTCTATGAAAAGGCGCTGATCCAGAGGGTTGGGGGAGGGATTGGATTTTCATTCTCAAAAATACGGCCAAGAGGAATCCTTTCCACCATGAAGGGCTATGCGCATGGCCCGCTTGATTTCCTTGAGCTTTTTGACCATGCAACTGAGCTGACAAAATTGCCGGGAAACAGGAAAAGCGCAAACATGGGGAGCCTCAGTGTCCATCACCCTGACATCATCCACTTCATCACAGCGAAGGAGGGAGAAAATAAGCTCACAAATTTCAACCTCAGCGTTGAGATCACTGATGCGTTCATGAAGGCGCTGGAGAAGGATGAGCAATATGACCTGATGAGCCCGGCAACAGGGAAAGTTGTGGGAAGAAACTCAGCCCGGCAGACCTTTAATCTGCTTGCAACGATGGCATGGAAGAATGGCGAGCCGGGGATACTCTTCATTGACACGATCAATAAAGACAATCCGCTAAAAAAGATAGGGAGGATTGAGACCACAGACCCGTGCGGAGACCAGCCCCTGTTTCCCTATGAAGGGGTGCCGCTTGGAGCGCTCAACCTGAGCAAATTTGTCAAGGACAAGGAGGTTGATTATGACAGGCTGGAGGAAGCTGTGCCTATCGCAGTCCGTTTCCTTGATAATGCGGTTGATGCGTGCAAGCTTCCGCTCAATGCTGTGACCACACGGACAAAGGAGCTGAGGAGGATCGGGTTTGGGATTCTCGGCTTTGCAGATATGCTCTATCAGATGAGGATTCCCTACAACAGCCAGCTTGGCCTGGAAACTGGCAAGAAGGTTATGCAGACCATACGCAAGGGAGCCCGGACTGCTTCTGAAGAGCTTGCAGAAGAGAAAGGGCCATTTCCGTTATGGGAGACCTCCAGCTATCGGAGCAAAAAGATACGCAATGCAACCATAACAACAATTTCCCCCACAGGTTCCCGCAGCCTCCTGGCAGG
Organism: Candidatus Nanoarchaeia archaeon; assembly: GCA_035290625.1. Taxonomy (NCBI): domain Archaea; kingdom Nanobdellati; phylum Nanobdellota; class Candidatus Nanoarchaeia; species Candidatus Nanoarchaeia archaeon. The sequence goes on along the minus strand of DATDTY010000051.1, from coordinate 47,327 downwards.
AACCAGCTTTGGGATAGAGCCGGTCTATGCATTGGCCTACAAGCGGAAGCTGATGGGAGACCAGGAAGCAGTGATCGTAAATAAATATTTCCTACAGGCGCTCAGGGAGAAGGATCTGTATTCAGAGGAGCTCATCAGCCAAGTCTGCCAGACAGGCAACATCAAGGAAACCAAGAACCTTACCATTGAGATGAAGAAGGTCTTTGTCACAGCAATGGAAATCCCAGCTGAGTGGCATATCAGGATGCAGGCAGCCTTCCAGGAATATGTGGATAATTCTATTTCAAAGACCATCAATATCCCCAACGGTGCATCCATCGAAGATATCGAAAACGCATTCCTTCTTGCCTATAAATCCGGCTGCAAGGGGATTACTGTATACCGTGATGGAAGCAGGTCAGATCAGGTATACACTTCAGGAGCACCATGAAAAAAGGAGTCGTCCACATCTACACAGGAGACGGCAAGGGAAAGACAACAGCCTCCCTCGGGGTCTGCCTGAGGGCTGCAGGGTATGGCCTGAAATCCTGTGTTATCCAGTTTGTAAAAGGAACCTGGCATACAGGAGAGAGGGATTCCATCCCTGTCCTCCTGAATCCTCATGTGACGATCTATGCGTCGGGAAAGGGCTTTGTGGGAATTCTGGATGACAAATACCCTCTCGAGACGCATCAGAGGGAGGCGTACAAAGCGCTTCACCTTGCGCGTGAGCAGATGCAGGATCCTGAGCTTCATCTCCTTGTCCTTGATGAGGTGAATGTGGCCATCACCCTCAATCTGATCAGGGTCGAGGATGTTGTTGAGCTCCTCAAGCAAAAGCCGGAAAGGCTGAATATTATCCTCACAGGAAGAGGGGCGCCTCAGCAGCTCTGCGAGATGGCAGACCTTGTCACTGAAATGAAGCCTTTGAAGCACTACTTCGATAAGGGAGAGACTGGCAGGAAAGGGATTGAGTTTTAGAAATAGTGGTTCCTCGTACTTCGGGCATTTAGGGAAGAGTTTTCGTCCATAACATTTAAAAACCCCCCTCGACCACTTATCCTCTATGGCAGATGAACGCCCGACCTGGGTCAAGGACAAGACCGTAGCAGATTCTTTTGAAAAGATAGAATGCGCTCCTTATGATCCTTATAAGGACTTCAAGGCAGATCCTGGCTGCTATGTCCTGATCAAGCCGAAATTCGATACGCTGAAAATCCATCTGGCGGTCTGCAACTACAAGCATGAGATCCTCCTTGAAGTGATCGGAAGCAAGGCCCAGGGCATCTATACAAAACTGTTTGAATATGAGAAAAAGCATAACCTCAAGTGGTTTACTGCCAAGGACCACATAGCCTACATCGGAAAAGAGCTGAAGAAGGCAGAGATTAGCCTGGCGTTAGGGACGGAGTATTACCAAGAGTGAATCTTGTAACGCAGGAGAGGTTGCGTGCATCATTTCTACTCATTCCTGAGTACACAAACATTTTTAAGTAGAACGAGTTCTCATGAGGCTATGGCAAAGATCGGCATTGCAGACACCACGTTCAGCAGGTATGACATGGGGGGCCTGGCGATCAAGACTATCCGAGAGCAGGCTCCTGGCATCGAGATTGAGCGCACCACCGTCCCTGGAATCAAGGACCTGCCTGTTGCCGCAAAGAAGCTGATTGAGGAGGAAAAGTGCACTCTTGTGCTTTGTTTGGGCATGGCTGGAAAGGAGCAGATTGACAAACAGTGCAGCCATGAAGCCTCTCTCGGAATCCAGCAAGTTCAGCTCCTCACGAATACCCATATCCTGGAAGTTGTTGTTCATGAGGAAGAGGGCAGGGACGCCAAAGACCTCATCAGTATTTTTGAAGACAGGACGATCAAGCACGCATTGAATGCTCTCGAGCTGCTGAAGGGAAAAACCGCGTTAACCCCTTTTGCAGGCAAAGGAAGGAGGCAGGGCAGGGAGCATGCCGGGCCATTGGATAAAGAAGGGGGGCAGCTCAGCATAGGCATTGTTGTCTCTGACTTCAACAGCGAGTTGACCCACGCAATGCTTGAGGTTGCAGCCAATGTCCTGAAAAACCATGGTTGCCGTATTCAGGCTGTTCACGTTCCTGGAGCATTTGAGGTTCCGCTTGCCTGCCAGAGGCTTGTCAAGCAGGTTGATGGAATTGTCACGCTCGCAGTTGTCATCCAAGGAAAGACAGATCATGACAGAATTGTTGGAGAGAATGCTGCCAGAAAGATTGCAGACCTTGCGATTGCATATGGGAAGCCAATCGGCCTCGGAATCGTAGGCCCAAGAATTACATGGGAGCTTGCAGTGCAGCGCCACAAGGAGTATGCACAGCGCGCTGCTGAGGCTGTGCTCATCATGCTTGGAGATCATAGCACTCATGGATATCACCCAACTCATGGAGCAGGCTCTGGAGCTTGCTAGGCAAGGTTTCCCCCATCCTAATCCCTATGTCGGCTGCCTGATTGTCAAAAATGGAAGGATAATCGGGAAAGGACACCACCAAAAAGCTGGAGAGCCTCATGCAGAGATCAATTGTCTGAACGCCTGCACAGAATCAGTAGAAGGCGCAACCATGATCGTCAATCTTGAGCCCTGTTTTCACTATGGGAGAACTCCTCCTTGTGTTGACAGGATCATAGATTCAGGCATCAAAAAAGTCATTGTTGCAACAAAAGACCCAAATCCCAAAACCAATGGAAAATCACTGCAGAAACTCAGGGATGCAGGAATAGAGGTGGTATGCGGCATTGCAGAGGAGCAAGCCAAGGCTCTCAATGCTCCGTTCTTCAAATGGATAACCACAGGGCTTCCGTATGTCTCATTAAAGGCAGCCATAACACTTGATGGCAAGATTGCAACAGTTTCTCATAGTTCCCAGTGGATAAGCTCAGAGCAGTCGCGGCTCTGGGTTCATGATTTTCGGAATACTATTGATGGCATCCTTGTTGGAGCCAGCACTGTCAGGGAGGACAATCCTCAGCTTAGCGCGAGAACTGAAATGGTATACTATCCAACCCGGATCGTATTGTCACATTCAGGGGATATTTTCCCTGAGGCAAGAATCTTCAGCCAGCCTGGCAGGACCATCATCGCAGTTCCGGAAGATTTAAAAAAAGAGAAACAAGAGCTCCTTACGGCAAGGGCAGAGGTTCTGCTGTGCAAACGCAGCGGAACTGGCATAGACATTACGGATCTTTTGGAGAAGCTTGGGCAAAGGAACATCAGCCACCTCTTTGTTGAGGGCGGCTCAAAGGTCTTCACATCCTTCATCAAGGGAAGGCATGTGGATGCTTTTTACTTCATCGTTGTCCCAAAGCTCCTGGGAGACGGCATATCGGTGATGGGGGGCAGGATCCCTGAAATCAGCAATGCAATTGGCCTTGAATTTCAGGATGTCCAGCGCTTTGGGCCAGATCTCCTCATTACTGCACGCTACAGGCAGGACGGCAAATAAAAGAGACAGTACCTAGAAGATACCAAATACGAGAAGACAGCAAATAGAAGATATTAAGTAAAGGACAACAGATAGACAGGAGATAGGACTGAGATAGGACTGGAACAGCTACCATGAACAAGAACACCATCAAGGCGATCGTCTTTGATTTTGATGATACTCTTATCCAATACAAAGAGATAGGGTTAGAAAGCCATAAAAAGGCAGCAGAGAAGCTTGATCTTCGCATTCCAACAGATGAGGAGATTGCATCCCAGTTCGGCAAGCCCTGGGAAGTCATCATCCGGAAGCTCTGGCCAAGGGCGCATCCTGAGCTTTTCAAGCAGACCTATCTGGAGATAGCAAAGGAATTTCCGAGGAGGCAGATTGAAGGCGCTTCAGAGACCCTCAAATTCCTCAAGCAAGCAGGGTATGCTCTCCACATCATTTCCTCAAGATCCAGAGAAAGCCTTATTACCCTGCTGAGCCAGACAGGGATCCCCAAGGAGTATTTTAGCAGCATCCAGGGATCAGAAGATCTGGGATATGAAAAGCCCAGCAAGATGATCTTTCAGGTTTTTCTTGAGAGGTATGGGCTGAGGCCTGATCAGGTCGTCTATGTTGGAGACAGCGTCCATGATCTGGAAACTGCAAAGAATGCTGAGATCCCATTTATTGGAGTCCTGACCGGATGGCACAAAGAAGAGCATTTTGGGAACGCAGACGGAATACTCCCCTCAGTCACAGGGCTTAAGGAATACTTTGCTGACAGGCAGTCTGAGCTCTCAGTTGTGCGTGAGGCATCATCCAAGCTTCCAACGCTGTACGGGGATTTTGAGATCAGCGTCTTTTCTGTTGCAGGCCAGGAGATCGTTGTGCTCTCTAAAGGGAAGGTGGATGATTCCAACGTCCTTGTACGGGTTCATTCGAGCTGTTTTACCTCAGAGACCCTCTACTCGCTGCGGTGCGATTGCAGGGAGCAGCTGATGAAGGCGCTGAAGATGATCCAGAGAGAGCCTGCAGGGCTTCTCATCTATCTGAACCAGGAAGGGAGGGGGATTGGCCTTGTGCAGAAAATCAAAGCCTATAGCCTCCAGGACAAGGGAAAGGATACGCATGACGCAAATATCGAGCTTGGCTTTGAGGCGGATAGCAGGGACTATCTGCCTGCAGCCGCACTGCTCAAGCACCTCAAGGTGAAAAGCATCCGGCTGCTCACAAACAACCCGGAAAAAGAGGAGCAGCTTAAGGGATACGGGATTGAGGTTGAAAAGGCAATCCCTCTAAGAACCAAGCCGAATGAGATCAACCAGAAATACCTTGAGACAAAAAAACTGAAGATGAATCATAAGCTCTGAAATGAAAAAAGAAAAAACCGTTCATTATGGTCTGAAATTGCTGTGTAAGGGGTGAGGGATATCAGGGAAGACAAGAAAGAATCAGTAAAAGTCAACTGCACTTTTTGCGGCAAGGAAATTGAATGCCCCAAGGATATGCTGCAAAAATCAAAGAAGCACATGTGCTATGATTGCTTTCAGAACGCAGGGGAATTGGCGAAAGGGGAAGACTTAGGAGAAATCCACGTTGATATCCCTATGGACAAGATGGAAGAGATTATCCCTGAAAACATGACTAATTCTTTGATGGAAGAGGCTTTTCCGGATATTTGGAGTGAACGAAAAGAAGAGCTTAAAGCAATGTCAAAAAAGGATTTAGCTGAAGAAATGTTTGGAGCAGGAGCTTATATTGCCATTCAGCAGATGATTGCCGCAATGAAGGACGCGGATACGATAGAACATAAAAAATCAGGTAGGCAGGACTCTGATTAATAGGATTTCCGAATTAGCAACCCAGCAACCCAAGAAAAAGAGATAAAGAGAGAGATTGCAGAACCAATTACTAACCTCAATACACGAGATGGCAAATAGGGCGTCTGGAGGCATGCGCCCTACGACTTTATGAAAATCTTTACTGAGAATCCTCTGCCTGCAAAAACGATACTCAACGAATCAGGCTGTTCTGTTTCCCTGGAAATCGAGGATCTCAACAGCGATCACATCAGCCAGGAACTTGCCTCAGGCCGTCGTTGTGCTGTGCTTCTGGGAGACGATGACAGCATTGCAGAAATCCTTGATCTCTGCGCAGGCCTTGGGAATTGCGCTGTGATTGTGTTTGACTCCAACCTTGCAGCAAAGGAGTCCTTGTTCCCCTGCCTCCTCCAGGCAATAAAACAGGGAGGGATCCAGAAGGAGGCAGTTGTGTATGCTGGCAGCCATTCCTATGACCTCCTCGGATACAATTTCTTCAGGGAAAACAGGCTTAAGAATTATGCGATGAAAGAGATTTCTGTTGAAGGGGTGCAGGAGGTTTCAGACAATATCCTTGCTGCCACAAACAAGTATGCTCATGCTGCTGTCTTCATCCATGAGAGAGTTGCTGGCGGAGCAGGCCTGACACGGCGGGAACTGATCTATTTTGTCCAGAGAATCGCATTGCTCAGGAATCTCAGGCTTTTGTGCCTCCAGTCCAGGGAGAGCAGCCTTGCGATAAAGCTCTGCTCAGAATTCTATCAATCCTATCCGAACGGGCTCTGTGGAAAATAAGGGCAGCATCCTATGTGAGCCTTGGAAACAAAGAAGTTAGCAGCGACAAGGGGGGTGTCCCACGACCTTTTACCAAAAGTTCGACCAAAAGTGCTTAAGGAGGGCATGAAGCCCTCCGAACCGCCCTTTGTGGGTTACGCAGTAACCCACTCTTTTCTGGTCAAGCTTTTTGCGCAAGCGTAGCGAGCGGAAAAAGGTTGCGGGGATATGTCGCTTTGAACTTAAGGCTATGCGAGGCGAACCTGATGCTGCCCGAGCAAAACGAGATTTTCTACAGAGCTATCCGAACGTGAAGGTGTAAATCATAAATCCTTTTCCTTTCACCTCAATCTCGACAACATGCTGCCCATACTGATACTCCACAAGGCTGTACAAGCGGTGATCCTGTATCCTGCCAATTGGCTTGCCATTAACAAGCTCTATGTCTGCTCCTTTTGATTCCTTATCCTCAGGCCTGCCATCCACAAATACGGCAATCTCGCTCTCATTCATCGCTCCTGCGACAATATTAACCACCTTTGCATCATAGGGAAGCACAATCTTTCCAGTTTCGCTCACAAGCCTTGATGCATCATTTTCTGTAACCCAAGTTCCCTCAAAATAGGCGGTATTGTGCTGCAGCTCCTCAGGCAGTGTATACTCGACAGGCCCAGAGACAGCCAGTCCTTCCTTGTTTCCGAAGTTTCCCCTGTAAAAGCCAGAGCCTAAATAAATCTCAGGAGTTCCAACCCTCCCTGTTACCTTAACAGCTTCTGGAAGCTCTCCTGCAGATTCAGGAAGCTCCTTCGCAACACCCTCTTTTTCCATCCTCTCTTTAAGAAGATCCTGGATCTTTTCCTCAGTTTCTTTATAGGCTCCTTCTCCAATGTGGTCATATACAATAAACCCGTCAATGTCAATCAGGTATTTTCTTGGCCAAAACCTGTTCTGGAATGCCCTCCAGGTTGCATAATCATTATCCTGGACAACAGGATACTGAATCCCATGCTCCTCAACGGCATTTAACACATTTCCGTATTCTTTCTCAAACTCAAACTCAGGCGTATGAACACCGATAATGACGAGCCCCTCATTCCTGTATTTCTCATCCCACATCTTGAGATACGGAAGCGTCCTGATGCAGTTGATGCAGGTATAGGTCCAGAAATCGACCAGAACGACTTTTCCCTTCAGGCCTCCGATGCTGATATTCCCGTCTGTGTTGATATGCCCGGAAATGCCTGCTAATTCAGGCGCAGCTTTGTATGCCTGTGATTTTTCAGCCAACACCTCTTCTAATACCTTATACTCACGAGGGGCTGCCTTAACCTCAACCTCCTGGATCTTTGGGCTGGCGCTCTCCAGATAGGCGATGGCAGCTATGATAAGGATTACCACGATAACCAGGACATGGTTCTTTTTCATCCTTCCCTCTTTACCGTGCTTCCCAGATACGCCAGGAATGCAGGAATCAGGGGAAGGATGCATGGGCTTAAAAACGAAACAAGGCCTGCCAAGAAAGCAATCCCGATTCCAACACCTTCTCCGCTAAACCCAATCCCTGCCTGATTAAATCTGATCAGGATATCGCTTGCAAACTGCAGGGAAGCAATCCTGCTGAGCTGATTTGTAAACACCAGTATCCCCAATAAAATAAGGATAACCCCAAACACCATATTCACCCATTTCAGCCAGGAATGCTCCTTCTGCAGCCAGACTGAAATCTGCGTCGTAAACAGGCCAACAACCAAAAAAGGAATTCCCAACCCAAGGCTGTACGCTAAAAGCAAAAAAAATGCTATTGACGGGTTGGTTGCAGCAAAAGACAGTATTGCTCCTAGAACAGCTCCGACGCAAGGAGTCCAGCCCACTGCAAAGGCAGCCCCGAATACAAATGAGGTGATATACGAGCTTCTGAATCTCTTCTTGACATGGAGTTTGTGCTCCCTCTCCAAAAAAGGGATCCTGATTAAGCCCAAAAGATAGAGCCCAAAGAAAATAATCAGCAGCCCGCCAACCCTGCCAAGCCAGATCTGTGCTTCATACGAAACATCGCTTAATATGCTCTGCAGCAGCACTCCAACCAACGAGAAAATCACACTAAATCCAAGCACAAAAAAGACACTGTTGAGGAATATGCTCCATTGCTTCACCATCGTTAACTTTAGCACTCCAACTGATTAATATAATTTATGTTTTTGCAGTAGCTGAAAAAACAATTGCTTATGGTATTCTTTATGCTATTCTGATGTGATGATCAGAAAAAACATAATTTTGATCAACCCCCTAGATCAAGCTGCCAGGATGTCCTGGATAATCCAGTACGCAATCTTCTCTTCAACCTGTTTCGCCCCATCATACTTATGATGTTGCCTGTAGAAATTTGAGAGTTCAAGCAGCCGGTCTCCTATCCCTCTCACCCCTTGGCTTTCAGCCATGGTTTTATAGGACTCAAGAGCAGCAAGAAAGTAATCCACCTCAGTTTTGAATCTTGGTGAATCCGGCTTTGGAGCCATCCTTACTATGCTCTTCTCTAAAGAGCCATCCTGGATTTTGTCAGACAAATCGATAACAGGCATACATTCCACCATACTATCACCTCTTTACAATTTCCCCCAATGGGTATGTCTCTTGCTCTTCCTATAAAAATGTTCCGATAACTTATAGTCCCTGTATAGTGATACTAAAAACAAAAGATTAATAAAGGAGCTATGTTTACATACCCTCAGAGGATATATCAAAGGTAATTATAACAAACCAAAATATAACAAACCAAAAATTAATATACCAAAAGGTATACTAATATATACATAATCAACAAAAAGAACACAAAAATGGCAGACAAAATGACGGGGCTCTTACCTTATCAGACGGCTTTAGTGGACTCCACTAAGGCTGCAGACTTGTACAATATCCACCAGGTTTTGCAGCATGAGTTGAGCCCGAAGAAAAGAATCCAAAAAGGCCAAGACTCTGTTGCGCAGGATCTCATCAATCCGAAGAACAATACTCTGGTGGCTCAGCTCTTCACTCGTTTAACAGGCCGAATGCCTTCTCCTCTGCTCGCTCAAAACAAGGATGACCCTATGCCTTTGCTAATTGATCTCCAGACCTATTTGCAAAATAACTCTGGTCCTCTCATTAAGCGCATGACTGTAGAGCAAAAGGTCATAGATTATCTCAACTGGCTGGAAGGCATTAAAACAGCAAATTCCTCTTCCTTTAAACTTCAGGGCCCTGTCGAGGAAATACTATGGTATGCGATGCTGGGGGCATACGGACCACTGTGGAATGCAGGAGAGGATGCATCCAAATCGCAGAAGAGCATTGATTTTAAGCTCTCCCCTTCTGCGGCTAAGAATAACAATCTCGTAACCTACATCATGGAAGCAGGAAAGCGCTGGAATCCAAACAACCCTGGCGAATCTGAGGAGGTTTCCAAGACCCTTAAACGATTCTTAGCTTCACCTACACTGGAAAATATCCCGAACAGGGCTATTGACCCAGGAAACATCTACAAGAAAGGAAAAGGAGGCACAATACCTCAGAGCATCGTTGAAAATGTTTTAAAGGGAATTTATTCTGGAACATCGATGGGCAAAAATAAAGTAAGCATTCCTGAAAAAGTAGATGCGCCTCTCCTCTTTGAATTCAAAATGTACGGCAAAGGCCAGCCAAGCTATCCGAATGCCTCTGTAGAGAAGGCTACAGCTGTCCTTCCTCTCGAAACCGTAGCTCTTATTGTGAATGCAACACATACAAAAAAGTTTCCTCTTAGGGAAGGAAACGAAGACCTCTATAAGATTGCCTAGCTCCTCCCCTCATAGCTGCATTCTACGCAGTGAATCCTGCCAAGCCTGGAATCAATAATGACATTGAAAGAAGAGCATGCAGGGCATTTTCTCTTGCGTGACTGATGCACGCCTTCCAGTCCATGCTCCCATTCTTCCATATACGATACTTCCATTCATTTAAACTATAAATAATTTACCTTTACATTTATAAACAAACTTCCCTTTCTAGGTTCTATGCCAGCCATAGATTTCTACCTCCTGGACATCACCTACCGAGTGGCAGAGAACAAGCCTATTATCGTTCTGTTTGCAAGAACATTGGATGGAAAGAGACTTATCATTGAAGACGACACCTTCCGGCCTTATTTCTGGATTATCCCCAAGCCAGGCCAGCTTGACAATGTACAGGAAAAGCTGACAAAACTGAAGATCCAGAACAACGCAGAAGTCTCAGAGATAAGCCGTACTGAGATCCGTAAGAAAAATCTCAATGGAAAAGAGGTTGAGGCAATTAAAGCATACACAAACCTTCCCAGGGATGTTCCTGTCCTGAGAGAGGCAGTCAAGGTATGGGATATCATTGAATCAATACATGAATATGATATCCTCTTTGTAAACCGCTACATGATCGATACCTCTCTTGTTCCTATGACTGCCTGCACTGCTGAAGGAAAGACGGAAAACAACATCTTCAAAGCAGAAAAGATTAAGCCTTCTGAAGACCCACAGACCTTAGCTGACCCGAACATCCTCAGCCTGGACATAGAAACGTATAATCCTGAAGGCAAGCAGATGGACATGAACAAGAATCCTATCCTGATGATCGCGCTTCACGGAAAGGAGTACAAGAAAGTGCTGACCTGGAAGAGATTCTCCACCCAGAATACGTATATCGAATTCCTTGACTCAGAGAAATCCTTGCTCGAGAGGTTTGTCCAGATTATAAAAGAGCAGAATCCTGACATCCTCACAGGCTATTACTCAGACGGCTTTGACCTTCCATACATAAAAACAAGGGCTGAAATCAATAAGGTGAATCTGGATATTGGAATGGACAATAGCCCTCTCAAGATTTCTTCAGGCATGACAATCAAAGCATACATCGCTGGAATCCCTCATTTCGACGTCTTCAGATTCATAAGCAAAATCATCGGAAGAAGCCTTGACACAGAAACCTATGGCCTTGATGCGATTGCAGAGGAGATGCTTGGCATCAGGAAGCAGGAAGTGGATCTTGACAATCTCTATGCCATATGGGACAATAACCCCGAAGAGCTGGAGCGCTTCTGCACCTACAACCTTCATGATGCCTTCCTCACCTACCAGTTAGCAGTAAAAAACCTTCCAACAATTGTCGAGATGGTCAAGATTGTTGGCCTGACCTTATACGAAGTCAACAGGATGGGCTTCTCCCAGCTCGTTGAATGGTATCTCCTGAAGGAAGCAAAAGCTCATAACCAGCTTGCTCCCAACAAGCCTTCTTCCCAGCAATCAAAGGAGCGCCTCGCGAAATCCTACCAAGGCGCGTTTGTCTTCCAGCCAAAGCCCGGGCTCTACAAGGACATCATGGTGTATGACTACCGCAGCCTGTATCCTTCCATTATCTCCTCGCATAACATCTCTCCTGCGACATTCAACTGCACCTGCTGCTCCTTGTCTGCAAAGAAAGTTCCGTTAGAGGGCAAAGAGTGGTGGTTCTGCGAAAAGCAGAAGGGATTTATTCCGCTTCTGATCGAAGAGCTGATCACACGGAGGATGCGCATCAAGGAGATCCTCAGGGAATCCCAGGACGAATTCTTGAAAGCGCGCTCCAACGCCTTAAAATTGTTAGGAAACTCCTTCTACGGTTATTTAGGGTTCTACATGAGCAGATGGTACAGCTTGGAGTCAGCCTCTTCAACAACCGCGCTTGCCAGATTCTACATCCATAAGGTTATTGATGGAGCGCAGGCAAAAGGCTTTGAGGTGATCTATTCAGACACTGATAGCGTATTCTTCCTTCTCAAAGAAAATCCGCTCAAAAAAGCAACTGACTTTGTTGCTGAAATCAACCGGGACCTGCCTGGCCTGATGGAGCTCGAGTATGAAGGCCATTACCCTGCAGGCATCTTTGTGTCTGCAAAACTTGGCCCGTATGGGGCAAAGAAGAAGTACGCGCTCCTGTCTGAAAAAAGAGAGATCAAGATCAGGGGTTTTGAGACTGTGCGGAGAAACTGGTCTGCAGTCGCAAAAGAAACGCAGATTGAGGTCCTGAATATCATCCTCAAGGAGCAGAATCCTGAAAAGGCTTTCAATTGCGCCCAGGCTGTCATCAGGCAGCTCAGGGAAAGGAAGGTTCCTTGTGAAAAAGTCATTATGTACACCAGGCTCCAGAAGGAGATGGCTAGCTATGAGGCAATTGGCCCTCATGTCGCAGCAGCAAGGCGCATGCAGCAGCGCGGCCAGACAATAGCGCTGGGATCCCTGATAAAATTTATCATCACGCCAGGCTCTGAAAAGGTGAGGGAAAGGGTCAAGCTTCCTGATGAAGTGCAGGAAGGCGAGTACGATGCAGATTACTATATTCATAACCAGGTCGTCCCTGCTGTGGACAAGATCTTTGAAGTCCTCGGCTATTCCAGAGAAAACCTTGTTGCTCCAAAAGACCAGAAGAAACTGGATGCGTGGTTTGTGTGAATCCGCTGTTGGACAGATGGTTTTCGCCGAAGCAGAAACAAATCTTTATATGGCTTACTGGCACCTCTCGGCCATGGGAAAAGCTCATTGGAAGCCCTATATCACAGGAATGCCTATGCAGTTTGAGGACGGCATCCAGGCTGTCCCGATCTTTGGATGGAGCTATGAAACCGACAGAGGACTGGTATCTGGAGGGCAGATTTATGCCTGGGCTCATGAAGGTTACTTTAGCTTCACTCCTACTCAAAGTGATTATGATGGGCCAAAGGAAGCAGAAGATCCAAGCAAGCTGGTTCAGGCAATCGAGGAATTCTACAGATGGGATGGGGAACTTCCTCATTTAGGAAGAGTCAGGGAGGACATCAGGAGGTCCAGCCTGCTCTTTAAAGGGCAAAAACTGGCTGCGTTTAAAAGGGAATGCGTCCAATTGGAAGCCCGCTGGAAAGGGTACTTAGCCAATCAATCAAACTAGGGGTTGGCGGCGGAGCGGCATTGAGCTTACCTTGCTTTAAACCCCCTCTACGCCTACTCCCCCCAGAACTCTGTGAGCCCGCTTTGCCTCGCCATGAACTGCCTGATCCGAGGATCGGTTTTGATGTGCGAGGCATACAGCTTATGCCCAAGGGAGATTCCCTCAAGCGTCCGACATCTGCTCAACGCAACATAGGCCTGGCCGTATTCCCAGACTCCCGGAGAAAAATCAAGATAGACATTGTCAAGTGTCTGGCTCTGGCTCTTATGGATGGTCACTGCCCAGGCAAGCCGCAAGGGTATCTGGAGGAGCTTCCCTGTCACAGCAGCAGTTATCCTGTCCTCTTTTGCATCGTACTGGTAGTGGATCTTCTCCCACGTCTCTTTTCCAACTGTCGCTATTCCATCGTCAGTCTTCACATCAACCCAATCCTTGCCAAGATCAGCAACTGTGCCAAGCGTCCCATTGTACCACCTCTTCCCAGGATCATTCTTCAGAAACATCACCCTGCTTCCTTTCTTCAACTGCAGAACAAAGTCCACAGGCAGATCACTGGGTGAGATATTGCCATCAAGCTCTGCCTCATAGCTGGCTTCCGGCCCAGGCAGCTTTCTCAGCTCTGCCTGGTTTCTTGCATGGGCAGAAGCATTTGTTGTCGTAAGCATGATGCTTCCCTCAGGAATCTGCTCCGTGACTCTCGCATTGATCATATCCATATGGGCATTATCAACCGCTCCTTTCCTGACTGCATCAAGAAACGAAATGAACTGGTGATCCTTCTGCCGATAAACCTTGGTTAATTCAACGATCTGCAAAGGAAGCCTGCGTATGGCCTCAGAGCTGAAAAAATAGGGAGAGCCATATCTTTTCTCTGTCATCGGGACTATCGGGGGGAGCTGGTACAGGTCTCCGAAAAGGATGAGCTGCACGCCTCCGAAGAGTTCCCTGCTGTGCCTTGCCTTCCGCAATGCAGCATCAATGGCATCCATCAGGTTTGCGCTTACCATGGAAACCTCATCAATCACGAGGGCCTCAAGCTGTTTGAATATCCTGCCTGAGCGCAGCTTGATATCAGCAGGATTCAGGATTCTGGGCGGGAATCTGAAGAAAGAATGGATGGTCTGGCCTGCAACATTGACTGCAGCTACTCCTGTAGGAGCCAGGACAGCAATCTTCTTCCTTGTCGTGTCCCTGAAATGCCCAAGCAGGGTTGATTTCCCGGTGCCCGCCTTTCCGGTGATGAACACTGAGCTGCCCTCTTCAATAAGGCTGAGCGCCCTGCGGAAGCCTGGACTGATCTCGATAGATTCCAAGGAAATTCCAAAGTATTATATGATTCTTAACTCTTTCTGTTGCAAATGGGAAGATTGCAATTCCGGGTGCTTGCCAAAGACGGGATGGCGAGAATAGGAATCCTCAGGCTCAAGCATGGAAACGTGCAGACTCCTGAACTGATGCCTGTTGCAACCAATGCAACCGTCAAGGCTGTGCCTTTGGACCGCCTTCAGGCCCAAATGCTGATCTGCAATACGTACCATCTCATGCTGAAGCCAGGAGCAGATGTCATTGAGGAGCTGGGTGGGCTAAACAAGTTCATGAACTGGAAAAAGCCCCTGGTGACAGACAGCGGAGGCTTCCAGGCATTCTCTCTTGGCTTGGGAAAAGAGCATGGCACAACAAAGATGTACAAGCCAAGGAAGAATGAGCAGCTCAAGCCCGGAAAGCCGCTGGCAGTGGTAGCTGAGAAAGGCGTCCATTTCCGGTCAATCTATGATAATTCAAGGCAGTTTCTTACTCCGAAGAAGTCTATTGAGGTGCAGGAAAAACTGGGAGCAGACATGATCCTTGCCCTGGATGAATGCACGTCTCCTCTCAGCGATAAAGCCTATGTGAAGAAAAGCCTTGAACGGACCAACAGGTGGGCCTTGGAATCCCTTGCAGCCCATACCTCTGGCCAGGCTTTGGCCGGCATTGTTCAGGGCTCCCACTGGAAAGACCTCAGGAAACAGTCTGCAAGATTCATCGCATCACAGCCATTTGACGCAATTGCCATAGGGGGCTCTCTGGGAAAGACGAAGAAGGACATGCATAACATCCTTGACTGGGTTGTGGAGGAGCTGCCGGAAGAAAAGCCGAGGCATCTCCTTGGCATAGGTGTTGTTGAAGACATCTTTGAGGCAGTAGATCGGGGGATAGACCTCTTTGACTGTGTAAGCCCTACAAGGCTAGCCAGATGCGGGTATGCCTATGTCCGGCCGCCCCTTGGCACTATGAGAAATAAATTCAGGGTCAGGCTCAAGGCAGCAGCGTTCAAGAAAGACCCCGCCCCTATTGATTCTGATTGCCCATGCCGTGTCTGCAAGCTCTATTCACGGGCATATATCAACCATCTCTTCAATGCAAAAGAGCTGCTGGCATTTACGCTTCTCAGCCACCATAATGTCTCCTTCTTTCTTAACCTCACCGCTGAGATACGGGTTGCAATAAAGAAAAAGAAGTATGCAGAACTCAAGGCAAGATGGATCGGGTAGCGGGCTCTGGTGAAAACAACTCGGAAATCAACCAAAATCAGGGTTCTATTCAACGATGAGCGTTCCTGTCATGCTTCCATGGCCTGAGCCGCAGGGCACTGAGCAGGAGAATGGAAATGTCCCTGCTTTGTCTGCCACGAACTCAACAATAATCTCTTGTCCAGGAGGAAGCCTTTCATCAACACCGAACTCAGAAAGCCTGAATCCGTGGGTCACATCTTCGCTCGTAAGGCTGATGCGCACGCGATCGCCTTTATTCACGCGAATTTCACTTGGGCTGAATTCCCATTGGCGCGCAGTCATTGTGAACTCTTTAAGTGGGGCTTGAGGCATGTCCTGCAAATCCTGCATAGCCTCTCCATCTGGCACAACAATCATCTCAGGAACATCATCCCCGGGAATCGCAGGCATGTTTGAGGATACCGGAGTTCCATCATCTTCTCCTGATGGAGCATTTCCTGGCATTGGGCCTACGCTTGGCGGCTGCATGACTGCTGCAGGCTCGCTGCACCCAGCAATAGCCAAGGCCATAATTGAGAAAAACACCATGACTGCGATATTCTGTTTCATAAAAGCCACCTCTTGAGCTGGCTGATTGCTCCTGTTTTTATATGTTTTGTTTTTGGGCTTCGGTGAAGCCCCGTATGGGGCAACCCCCTCAACTCAGCTCATACTATCCCTTAAGAGCCTCGCAAAGAGGCGGCAGCACTGATTTTCACCGAAGCCGTTTTTTTGCTGTGCGCCGCATGTTTTTTAAAGAGGCGCGCAACTCCAGATATTTATGAGCTATCTTGTTGGAAAATATAAGAAAAAAGTGGATTCGAAGTCGCGCCTGCTGCTCCCTGCTGAAATAAGGGCAATCATCAACACAGACCCAGATCCCTATCTCTATATACGTGTTGTTCCAGACCTCCCGCTGGCGATTGTTTTTCCGCCTGAGACATACTCTCAGCTCCAATCAAAGTATAGGGCATTCCCGATCGGCAACCCTTACCGGTTACAGTTTTATGCCTTGATGGTTGCGCATGCAAGGACAGTGGACAAAGATGGAAGGGTCAACATTCCTGGCTTTCCGACAGGAGCAGCAGTTGTTGTTGGCAATGGCGACTCATTCTATGTTACAACTCCAAAGCTTCAGGAACTGCTTGAATCAAACACCGAAGACCTTGGCGCAGGTGACTCAATCTACTCGCTGGAGGATACGCTGTTCGCGCTCCTTGCAAAGGAAGAGGGCTCACCGTAGCTCTTCTCTCCCTCGGGCCATCCAGCTCCACAAGGCTTCTTGCCTGCGGTCTTCCAAGCGCCAGCTGACCATGGGAGCTCGGAATTGTCTGAGAGGGCCCAAGAATTCTCATCGCTTCAGAGCCCCAAAACCGAAAAGTATAAATATTAGCTATTATATACACTTATATAAGATGAAACAAACAACAATTTTGCACAGCCCAACACTAGAATCTGTGCTCATGGTAGAGAAAACGATACAAAAATACAGCCAAGAGTGCGGCAAATACCAGCTATGGAATAAGTTACCTAAAAAAATGATGTACCAGACATTTCAGATAATCTTGGGTTATTTAGAACAATCAGGAAAAATAATGATCGATAAAGATGGCTGTATTATTTGGACTTATAATCCTCAAATGATAAAAAAGATACTATCAGAAGGAGTTACTTTGAAATGAATGATAAGCCTATCTATGTTTCGTTTGGCAACAAAAAGCTGGAGAACGACTTTGAATCATTGAAAGAAGGCAAGTTTGAGGATAAGCAGTTATATGGTTTTATTAGTCGGGCCAGAGAAGATTTGAAAAAGAACCCTACTTGTGGAGCAAAAATTGAAAAACGATTATGGCCTAAAGAGTATATTAAAAAGTATGCAGTGACGAACTTATGGAAGTATGATTTACCTGATGGTTGGAGAATCGTCTATACCATTCAAACAAATGAGATTATGATTCTGAATGTAATCCTTGAATGGTTCGATCATAAAGCATATGCGCGAAGATTCAAATATTAGGTTTTTGGGCTCCGGCTAAATTAAAAGAGTTCTTGGACAGTTGAAGCGATGAGTTAGAGGATTCTTTTCAGAGCTGGTGAAACCGGCAGCTAGAACTCAGTAAGCTTCTTCACGGTGTTGAGCCGTATCAATGATGTCGTTCCTTCTTTCCCGCCCTCGACCTTGCGGAGAGTGATGAATTTCCCCTGCTCGAGTTTTTTGATGGTGCGGTGCATGGTCTTGTAGGAAGCAGTGCCTCCTGCCTCCTGGTATTTCCGGAAGAGGTCTCCGCTCTTGATCTCTGACTGCTCTCCCTTGATGATGTCCAAGACCTTCTTCGCATCGGTGTCAAGGTCCTGGGAGCTGTTAATCTCGAAATCAGCGAGTTTGGTGATTGCTTCCCTGGCATGATCCAATGTTATCTTTCTGGATGCCTTTGCCTCGGCGATCTCCCCTGCCTCTTTGAGGAGGAAGAGGCCTGAACGGATATCCTGGAGCTGGCTTGTTCTCTCGCTGACAAGGCTAATCGCCTCAGGCTCCCAGATGCCCGCAACAAACGCATACTGGATCCGCTGCCGGAGGATCCCGTCAGTCTCAGACTGGGTGTACGGCCTGAACTCAAGCACCTCGGTAGAAAGCCTTGATCGCAACCTTTCGTCAAGGTTGCCGAGCCATTCTTTTCCATTGGTTATGATGATGACTGCTCTCCTGTAAACCTCCTCAAGGATATGGTAGAGGATGTCAAACTCCTCAAGCTTGTCCACTTCATCAAACACAAGCACGCATTCCTTCTTATTGAGCATCTGCTTTGCAATGCTAAACAGCTCATCAGTCCGCTTGTTCATGGTCAGCTTGTAGCCGAGCTGTTCGCAGAGCTCAATGGCAATCTTAAATGAGGTATTTTTTTGCCAGCAGTTGATATAGAGCGGTATGATATCATCGGTCTTTTCTTCCACCTCTCCAAGCACATGGCGGACCGCAACAGTCTTCCCAATCCCTGGCCTGCCTGAAATAAACAGGCTCTTTCCGTTCCTCTTGCTGAAGAGAGGGGCGATGCACGATGCAATATGCCTCTGCTGGGCTTCGCGATAGGGAACAATCTTGGGGATATAATCAAAGGAAAGGGCAATCTCATCCTTGAACAACGACTCATTTGAAGAAAGCATCTTGTCGAAGAGGGCCATAGCCCTGAGGAGGCAGAATGGTTATTTAAGGGTTTTTATTCTTCCCATATACGGCTGTAAAGCAGCAGGAACCTCAACTGATCCGTCCTTCTTCTGGTAATTCTCCAAAATGGCAATTATCACTCTGCTTGTCGCAATTGCTGTGTTGTTCAATGAATGGACAAGGGGATTTTTTGGAGCCCCCGGAATCCCATACCTGATGTTCAGCCTTCTTGCCTGATAGTCTGTGCAGTTTGAGGATGAGCCGGCCTCCTTGTATTTCTTCTGCCTTGGCATCCAGAGCTCCAGGTCGTATTTCTTTGATGCAACAATGCCAAGGTCTCCTGTGCAGATATTCACGATCCGGTAAGGGAGTTTGAGTATCTTCATCAGCTCTTCTGCATTTTTTGTGATCTCCTCATGCAGCTTTTCAGACTGCTGTGGTGTGCAAAGCACAACCTGCTCAACCTTATGGAACTGATGCACCCTGAAAAACCCCCGCTCATCAATGCCATGGCTGCCGATTTCTTTCCTGAAACAAGGAGAATAGCTGACAAGCTTTAGCGGAAGATCTTCCTCCTTCACTGTCGTGTTCATAAACATTCCCATCAAGGGGTGCTCAGACGTTCCAATGAGATGAAGGTCCTCATTCTCTATCTTGTAGATCATATTCTCAAAGAATTCGTAGTCAGTCACTCCCTCAACAACCTTTTTATTAATCAGCAAGGGGGGCTCAATAAATGTAAATCCTTTTTTCACGAGATGAGTAATTGCAAGATTGATTAATGCCCGATTGAGCAGGGCAAGATGGCCTTTAAGGTAGTAGAACCCCCTTCCTGAGGCTTGGGCAGCTGCTTCAAAGTCTGCGCCTCCCAGCTTTTCTGCAAGCTCTCCGTGGGGGATAAGCTCGAATGCTGGCTTTTTCTGCCTGCCCCATTTCCTGACCTGGACATTGCCAGATTCATCCTTGCCATAAGGAACAGACGGATGCATAAGGTTCGGCAGCCGGAGCAGGTACCAGTGGATTTTTTCCAGCAATTCATTAAGCCTTGATTCCTGTTCCTGAATGTTTCCGAGCCCTTTGATCTCTGATACCTTCTGGCTGATGTCTTTTCCCTCCTTCTTCAGCTCCCGTATCTCCTCTGTTGCCTTGTTTCGCCTTGCCCTGAGTTCCTCAACCTTCTGCAATGTCAGGAGATACTCCCTGTCTTTTTGCAGGAGGCCGTCAAGCCATGAGAGCTTTTCAGAGTCTCTGCGCTTCTTCAGGTCTTTTCTGATGAGATCCGGCTTTTCTCGGATAATCTTGATATCCAGCATAGTGATTTTTATTGCAGGCGATTATAAAAAGGTTTCTGAATTAGGCTCTGCTGAAATCCTTCTCGCTTCGCTCGGCTCGATACGCCTTACAGAAAACCGACATCCTCCGAAGGAGCCAACCCTCCTCTCGGTGTGCTGTTTCAATTCCTGCGCCTCGCAAAAATGGCACTGCATGCGGTTTCAGCAGAGCCTCAAGGCAATCCTACCACGATACCATCTTATGGGCCTTCTTGTAATTCTTATAGATCGCCCAGGTCAATGATTTTACAGTCTTAAACGCATTGTCCGTTTCCTTCTCCCTCTTAAAGGCATCCACCTTGGGCTTCTTGCCAGGCGCGGATTTCACGCCAAACAGCTCTTTAAATCCCTTCAGAATTCCGATAAACGGCTCAGCAACACCCGGCTCCCTTACCGGCGCATTCACAGCGCCTTTCTGGAATGTCTCTTCCCCTGCTTCTTTCAAGTAGGTCTCCAGCTCTGTCCCCAATGCCTCCATCGCAGCCCGGACTGAGCCATCAATGACTCCGAGCAGAGCCATGTCTTCCTCCTCTTTCATCTGCTTATAGCTGTTGATCTGCTCCCGTGTCCATGCATAACACCGGAAATTCATCTTGATCTCGCCTGAATGGAGCGGCCCTCGCTGAAAGCCCTCCTGCTGGAAGCTCATCGCAGGAATCGTCCTGTACTCAAAGGTGATCAGGGAAACTGCGTACACATCCTTATTGCCTTGAGGAAGGGCAAGAGCCATAAACTCAATATCGATAAGCGATCCCTCAAACGCAGAGATGCTGTCCACGCTGCTCGCTTTTTTGATATCCATTGCCTCTGACTGCAGCCTGCGGATGTTCCTCAAATACGGCCTCACCCAGGTCATGTACATCTTGATCACATCATAGTGCTGCTTGAGGTACTTCAGCGTAAACCGTCTCCTGTTCTTAAGCTCGTCAAAGGTGTGCTCCTTCCACTCCATGTAGCTCCTTAGCTTTCTCTTGAGCACCTCCTTCACCTTTCTGTTAAACTCAAGCCTGTCCACTGCCTCATCAACATCCCTGCTTGTCTTGGGGTGCACAGTAAAGAAAAGGTCAGGGAGAACAGTAAACTGAAGCTCCCTGGACATTCCATAGACCGAAGCAGGGTTCTTTGCGCCTCCTTCGACCTGGTCGATGAATGTTCCTTTGAGTGTGATTTCTGCGCTTTCCCTGCTCCTGCTTAAATAGTCATAGCTGTCGCTGTAGTACGCGAGCCTTTCATCCAGGATGCGCAGCTCCCGAACCAGCTGGAAAAGCTCCTTGACCATCTTGCCAATCGTAGCAAGATACTGCGATACCCTGTCCTGCTGCAATCCCAGGCGCTGCTGGGCTGTTCCAAAAAATGAGCTATGCTCACTTGCTGTGAAGCTGTCTGTTGTCTTGATAAACTCTGAGAATCCCATATCTCTTGCGTAGTCCAGGATCCAGAAATAGGTCTCTTCAATGTTCCTTGTGCTTTCGAAGATAAGCCTCCATTTCCTCTTTGAGGCCGGGTACTCTGTGGAGATCATCTGGTCCTTTGCGATCTCTATGATATCCACGTCAGCATGCTCTTCTACCTCCTTGCCGGGGAAGCTCTTTGCAAGCCTAGCTCTTGCTGATGCATCAAGCCCTGCATACAGCGGCTTGTACTTCGATTTTATGAAGCCTGCTTTCACGAGCCTATAAACGCTGTCGTCTGTCATTGCCTGATGATGTGCCCCACTTTTTTCCTCTGATGCAGCTCCTTGATATGCATCTTCCGGTGCTTGAGTATCCTGTTCAGGTCTATGCTAAGCTGCCCGATCAATACGCCGACGTGCTCGCCGCCGAGGAAATGCGGCAGGATTACGTAATCAGCGCCCTCCTCGTACAGCTCCAATGCTTCGTGCAGATGATTTGCAGTCACAAAAATGATCATCTTCGGATAAATCTTTCGCAGCTTCCTCAGCACCAGCAGGTTATTATGCGATTCCGGAACTGTGGAGATGAGGATCTTGCACGTGTCAAAATCCACCCGATCGAGGATCTCCGGATCAGTGACGTCCCCATAGATGCATGGCGTCTTCCTCTTAATCAAATGCCTGATAACCTCCGGGTCGTAGTCGATGATAAGGATTCTCTTTTTTAACTCTTTTGCTTTTCGCACAATGCTATACCCGATCCGGTTGTAGCCAAAAAGGATAATCTCCGGCTTGATCTTCACTCTTTTTGACTCAGCTCTCTGTTTCCCTGCCCTCAGATGCTCGAAAATCCCCAGGAGGGGGGAGAGCTGCTCGTAGATAGCCTCCTTATAGGCAATGAGGTAGGAGGACACAGCCATCGTGGAGATGGCAAGAAGCACGGTAAGGGTAAATACATCCTGGCCTATGAGCTCCTGGCCTGTTGCTGCTCCAACCGCCATCGCCTGGGCAACGATGATCAGGGAGAATTCAGAGACCTGGCTTATTGAAATGCTTCCCAGGAAGCTCGGCCTCTTGGTGAATCCCTGCAATGAACTGATGAGCATGGCGAGCAGCGGCTTGAAGATGATGACTACACCAAACAACACTGCAAAGGGAAGGGCAATGGCAGGAATCTCGTTGAGCGGCAGCACAAGCCCCAGGCTGACAAAAAAGATGGTTGCAAAAAAATCCTTCAGCGGCACTATCTTTCCGATAATCTCATAGGCATAAGGAAGGTTTGCCAACGCCACTCCTGCAATAAACGCCCCAATCACGATGCTCAATCCCAACCCGCTGGCAACCAGGGCAAAAAGAAAGGCGATTGAGATGGAAACCAGGAAGAAGACCTCCTGGCTCTTGGCAGCAAACTTGTACAGCGGGCCCAAAATAAATCTTGAAAAGAGTATGGCGCCCAGCAGCAATCCTGCAAGCTTCGCAAGCATGAATGATGCATCTCCAACAGATACGGATCCTGTTGAAAGCACACTGAGCGCAAGGATTGCCAGAAAGTCTTCGGCAAGAAGAATCCCGATAACAGTCCTGCCATGCAGAGTGTCCAATTCCCTGGTATCAGCGTACATCTTCACTACGACAACAGTTGAGGAGAAAGCAAGTACTATGCCAAGGTAGGAGCTTTCAGTTCCTGTAAACCCGAACCACGTTCCGAGGAATGCCCCTCCAGCAAACAGGATCAACGACTTGATGAGCCCTGCAGCAAATGCAACTCCGGCAACGCTCCTGATCTTCTTGAAGTCAAGCTCCAGCCCAACAATGAACAGAAGGAATGCGATGCCTACCTCTGAAAGCGAGCTGATAAGCTCTGAATCAGTTACATATCCCAGAATAGGCCCTATAATCAGGCCTGCGATCACATATGCCGGAATCAGGGGCTGCTTTAGTGCCTTCAGCAGGCCTCCAAGCACTGTCGCAACGATAATGACGATGCTCAGCTCAAAAAACACCATATTCATGCTGCTTCATCTCCCATACTTCTTCATCTCCTCTTGTTGAACAGCTCGATATATCCTTTTTCTGATAGGTATGCCATCAGGATGCTCTTCACCTTCTCTGCCTCTTTCTTTCCAAAGCCCTTGACACTCTGGAGAAGCTGCTCCTGCTCCTTGTCTACTGATATTGCGATGCGTCTTGCCATAATTACAAATATGTAACAATTATTAAACATTTTATCTCATAATCATTACAGATGTGTAATAAGATATATAAGGCTTTCTATTCGGCGTAACACTCCTGGCATTTCCGAATCTCACCAAGAGTTACAGGAACTGAAATGTTTTTAAACATAAATCAAATCTCGATGCCTATGGCAATACGTATCGGAGCAGCATATGATGCAAAGCGAGGAGACCTTGCCGAAAGGATACGCACCGGAGAACTAAGCGTGCTGGAGGCAGAGGCAGAAGCACATGCGTGCTATTTCTGCGCTAGGAAGATCACAGGAACCATGGTCGTGCTTATTGATGAGAACACAGATTCGCAGCATCCATTGACCTCTCAGTATTTTCTTGATCCGGCCTGTTATAGAAAAGCCCAAAGCCATACATGGTTTGGCACACTGCGGCTTCCCTCAAATTAAATCTTGGCAGGAAAGCAGCCCAGTCCGCTGGAGAAAGGGCTAATCTTAATAAACCCCATGTTCTTCCGGAGAACCATGGATGTTGTTGTGAAAACCTCAAAAATCCACGGAAAAGGGGTGTTTGCCTTTCGGTCTTTTAAGAAAGGCGAGATTGTACTGAGATGGAAGCCAAAGGAATTAACCAAAGAGCAGGTTGAGCAGGTGTCTGAAAAAGAAAAGCCCTATGTCTCATTCCTCGATGGAAAGTACCTTCTCGAGCAGCCTCCGGAGCGATATGTGAACCATTCCTGCGATCCAAACACTACTGTCCAGAATCTCTGCGATGTTGCGAAAAGGGATATCAAGAAAGGCGAGGAGATCACATCAGACTATGCAGAGACCGCGCTCCCTGATCTGAGAATGGATTGCAAATGCGGAAGCAGGAAGTGCAGGGGAGTCATTGAAACCAAATCCACCTGCTAGGATCCTAAATCTCTCGCAACCGCACTCCCTTGACCTGAACGCCTCCTGCAGGGATGCCACGGATGATATCATCCAGCTCTCCGCCGATCCTCTTCTGGATCAGCTTTGCAGCCTTGCCTGATTTTTCCTTCCCAGGCGCAATCTCGATAAGCCTGCTGCAATGGCGGCTGACTGCCGAAAGCGGGCCTGCCATGATACCCTCCCGATATACTCCCAGGGCAAGCTGCAATGAAACCATAAACCTTTCTTTCCTTCCCCGGACGATGAAAGAGCCCTTTGAAATGTACTCTCCTGATTGGGGGGTCTTTGAGAGCTGGTCTGGAGCCACAGCAAATACCTCCATGGTTGTAAGGCCCTGCCTCCATGCACGTGAATAGGATGCAGTTGCTATAGCTGCCTCTGTCTTGGTTATCTCGCCTATCTTTTTTCCTTCAGCCTTTACCACAAAAAAAGGGCTGCCTGCCAGCTCTGAATGGAACACAAGATCGCCTTGAGCAGTTTGCTTCTTCACAATAATCTCGTTTGTGGTTGCATCCCTCCCACCGATAACAAGGAAATCCTCTGACGAAATAAACCAGTGAAAGTGATCATACCATGGGCGTTTTCGCTCTTTTGCCAGCTCAGTCTTCTTCTGCAGGGCAACGCCCTTTTCCAGCTGCTCTTCAGTCCTCTTGAGGCTTGCCTCAGCGCCCTGCCGCTTCTTTCTGGCCTTCTTTGCCTTCTCGTACAGCATGGCTGCATTTTGCTCAAGGGTCTTGGTGTAGTCTAAGGTTATCTGCATGAGGGTCAAGGAATTTCGAGCCTATTTATGCTTACCGATTCCTGGTGAATCCCGCACAGCATCAGACGATCTGCTCAATGACTCTCAGCCAGTTCATGGCTCTTCTCTCGGTATCTCTAAGCCGTCAAAGTGCTTATCGTAGCTGAGGATTGAGGAGCAGCCTTTAAGGCGCGCTGCTGCATAATGAGCTGCATCAAAGATGTTCAAATTCCCCATCTTTTTGCACGCTGTAAAAAGAAGGTTCTTGTCAACAGGTACAATTGTGCAATCCTGCCTGTAGAGTGACTTGACGCATTGGCATGCCATGGCTGGATCGCATTTAATCTTAACGATACCATTCATCGCTTCAACAAGGCATAAGGCATCTGTAACAAAATATCTTGAGAGGGCCAGCCTGCATTCCTCCTTATCCTCGCCCTCTGTGAATGCTTTTATTATAACATTTGCATCAATGAACTGCGTCATCTCTTCCTTCTCAATGCATGGCTGAGGGCGATCGCTTCCTTCGTTGAATATCTTCTCTTTTGTTTTATTGAGTCTGCTATCCGAAACATCTCCTCCATGGAGGGGGCATCATCCTCCTGATCCATGCTCTTCCTAAGCGCAAGCAGAATTGCATCCCTCTTGTCTTTGAGGTTATTGTCTATTTTAAAATGCTCAATCTTTTTGTTTATGTCTTTCGGTATGTCCAGAGTCACCATGACCATTTTTACATCACCTTATAGTATGATATAGTATGGTGCTATATAAAGACTTCGCTTATCCGGCTCATTGAAAGGTTGCTCACTTTGTTCGGGTAGCATCGGGTCAAAACCAGTTGCTGAGGTGCTCTACTTTGGCCATCCCGAAGGATTATTCCCTGAGGGGGGGGTCATCCATCATACCCTTTTCAAATCCTGATTTGACTGAGGCATTCCCAGACTAAGCCCAGCCGGAGGTTTCTCAACGCAGAAGCCCCGTTAAATCAATTCCGGTTTCTTCCTTGTGCCTAAGCAAGATTGGCATCGCAGGATACTTCGGTTGTATCAATAACAAAGTTGTAAGATAAACTTTACTGCTGCCTGGATCAAATCCCATTGATTCGGCATAATTATCCAAAGCAGCATAATTAATGAATCTTTTAGGATTAGCATCGTCTGCGCATACCCTATCCAAGTATCTATATGCCTCATGTCTTGTATCATCAGCAAGCGCTTCTTTAACCGGATCGATGGGATCGGTAAGAAGTTCCAGATCAGGAAATTCTGCTTCAAAAGCCAGAAGATCTTCGTTTCCTATCTTTCTTCGGACAACTGATATCTTGGTTTCAGGATGGTATAGTCCGGCCTCTTTTGCTTTTTCATAAAACCACTTATGGGCTTCAGCCAGATCTTCAGCTCTCTTGTAACGGCGTTGTTTAATAGCCCACCGTGTTGGCAAAAGCCAGTCAATTGATACAGTCTCGATTTTCATCAACAATCAAGAATTGCATCGTGCTTATAAATCCTTATCCCTTCCACCTCTTTGCCATGTGATGATTGGATATACGGCAATCGCACACTGGCGCATGAGTTCTAACAAAGCCCAATTTTCAATAATAAACCCATAGCCCCACCCGGATTCGAACCGAGGTCCTTTGGCCCAGAACCAAAGATGCTTCGTCTTCCTTCACAGGAATTTGACCGCTACACCATGGGGCTGCACTTTTTAGAAAACAGGTGTGCTATATAAATTTATTTCTCTGGCTCCTTTTGCAACCTTTCTGGCGTGTCCTGAGACTTCTTTTGCGCCATCTCCGGAGTTTCCTGAGAAGCAGTTTCCTCAACATTTTCCTGAGCAGTTGTTGTCTGCGGCTCTTCCTGAGGGGCCTTTTGAGCCTGCTTTTCCTGAGAGCTCGCGTTCTGCTCAATGCCCATAAAGCGTATCACCAGTGTACGCAACGGATAAATCTTGGAAATGGCCTGCTTGATTCGGGTCTGGAATTTATTCTGGATCAGCTCTGAAGCAAAATCAATGTATGACAGCTTTCCTGCTTCTTCTGTGATGGCCTTTTTGAGCTGCTTCCCAAGTGCTGCGCTGATAGAACCCTTTACCATATGCCTACTAATCGCCAGGGGCTTGACCCGGACACTGATCTTGTCTGCAGTAAGGCAGGCAAAAGAATCGTCTATCCTGCGCCCCCCTCTCCTCACCATCCGCTTTATGGCAGAGGGCATCATGTAATAGCTCACAAGCTCGGTCTCAGCAGCGCCCTGCTTCGCCTCCTTTGCAATGAATCCTACCTTCACATTCTGGGTTTTTGGATCGTTTGTTAGAACTGTGAGATTGACCTGCAGTTTCCTTCCAAGGACCTCTTCAGGATCAGAAACAAGCGTTTCCCCCAGGGTCTGCTCATTAAAGAGCTTTGGCGCAATCAGCCTTACCCATCGTTTCTTTGCTTTGAGCTGCTGCATGGGATTTGAGGGAATGGGGTTGGTTTATAAAGGTTTCTTCGCACGACTTGATAAACACTTTATGTATGATGCTCACTACTACCCCGGGGGCAGGAGAAGGAATGCCAAGCCAAGCGCTGAGAAAAATACTGGCAACCCGGGCGAATATGCAGTTTACTTTCTAATTCTTTAAAAAACAGCCAAAGCACGATTCAATAGCAAGGGGGCAATTATGCCTTGTCTCTTATCTCCTGCCGGATAGCTTCAATCATTTCAGAATACGAGTATTGCG
Source organism: Candidatus Nanoarchaeia archaeon (assembly GCA_035290625.1). Taxonomy (NCBI): domain Archaea; kingdom Nanobdellati; phylum Nanobdellota; class Candidatus Nanoarchaeia; species Candidatus Nanoarchaeia archaeon. The sequence continues at coordinate 19,379 of DATDTY010000051.1, read as the reverse complement.
GCAAGCACAATTCCCCCAATTTGCTCAAATCCTGGGAAAATACCGGAGATCCCTCATTCCTATCTTCTCCCGCAACCTCAATGCCGAAAGGCGAAAGAATGTCGTAAGCTAAATCAAACCGGGATTTTAATTCAGGAACTGCAACTGGGATAATCTCATTTGAGATGTCTGATTCAATGAGCTTCAAAATTACCTCTGAGATGTGCCTGAGGTAGGTTGGCTGAAATTTCCAGGAAGTATCATACCTTGCAGGAGTTCGTTCCCTTAAATTCTTAAGTAATCTATTAAACGGCCTGTCATTTTCTGTATTTGGGCTGTATCCCACAATTAAGGAGGGCCGTAAGATAATAAATCCTGCATTTGTTTTCCTGACAAAATCCTCTCCGGATAATTTTGTTTTGCCATATACGGTTGTGCCAAGAGCAGCAAACGATGAAATGTAGATGATCTTCGCATTTACCTTATTTGCTGCATCAACAATATACCCTGTGCCTTTTTCGTTAATAGACCTCGCTAAATCCGGATTTTGATCACACCAACTGCCGCTTGCATTGGCTGCAGCATGGATTATAACTTCGGGATTAACTTCAGAGACAACCTTCAAGACCCCTTCTTTATTCGTGATGTCCAATTTATGCAGTTGGGCGAATAATCTATTAGAATGATACGTTCCTGTTGTGTTATGCTTATCTTTTAAGCAGCCATAGATTCCTGCCCCGACATACCCGCTTGCTCCGGTGAGTAGTATATCCATTTGATCCTCAATGACAGTGTCGAGCACCTGGCACCTCAAATATCCAGATCAACAACTTCCTTTGCATGCTCCTGGATGAACTCGCGCCTGGGCTCAACAGCATCTCCCATGAGGATGGTGAAGATCTTGTCTGCCTCGACTGCGTCCTCAACTGTTACCTGGAGCAGGGTCCTGTGCTCAGGATTCATCGTGGTCTGCCAGAGCTGTGCTGGGTTCATCTCTCCAAGTCCTTTGTAGCGCTGGAGCGTAATCTTGTCCCTCCCAATCTTGCTGAGCAGGAGCTCCAGCTTTGCATCATCATAGGCGTAGAAGACATGGTTCTTCTTCCTCACCCGGTAGAGAGGAGGCTGCGCGATATACAAATATCCTTTATCGATGATTTCCTTCATGTACCTGTAAAAAAACGTGAGCAGAAGCGTCGTGATGTGCGCTCCATCAATGTCTGCATCGGTCATGATCACAATCTTATGGTAGCGGATCTTTGATGAGTCAAATTCCTCGCCAATTCCTGTGCCCAAAGCAGTGATGATGTTTACGATCTCTCCTGAGCTGAAGATCTTATCGATCCTGGATTTCTCGACATTCAGTATCTTGCCGCGCAGGGGCAATATGGCCTGGAACTCCCTGTTCCTTCCCTGCTTTGCTGAGCCTCCCGCGGAATCTCCTTCCACCAAATACAGTTCGCACAGGCTTGGGTCTTCCTCCTGGCAGTCAGCCAGCTTTCCCGGCAGGCTTCCATGATTCAGGGCTCCTTTCCTTCTGGCAAGATCCCTTGCCTTCTTTGCAGCCTCTCTTGAGCGGGCAGCAGTCAATACCTTGTTCATGATAACCCGGCCAACAGCCGGAGTCTCTTCGAGATAGGAGGACACGAATTCATAGACCATAGAGTCCACCATGCCCTTCACTTCAGAGTTGCCAAGCTTGGTCTTGGTCTGGCCCTCAAATTGCGGCTCCCTGACGCGGACAGCAAGAATTGCAGCCATCCCTTCCAAAATGTCGTCAGAGCTTACTTTCAGGTCCATCTTGAGCTTCTCCGCATACTGATTAAGGGCCCTTGTCATCGCAGCCTTGAAGCCTGACAAATGTGTTCCGCCTTCTGTGGTGTGGATCATGTTCACAAAGGAGAAAACAGCCTCATTGAAGTCGTCGTTGTACTGGAATGCCAGGCTTAACTCAAAGTCTTCCTTCACCTTCTCAAAGCTGACAATGGGATGAATGATTGTTTTGTTTTCGTTGAGGTATTTGACAAACGATACAATGCCCCCCTCATAATGGAACTCAAGTCTTTTTCCGATCCGCTCGTCCTCAAGAGTTATGGCGATGCCCTTGTTGAGAAATGCCAGTTCCCTAAGCCTGGCAGCAAGAATCTCCATCTTGAATGCTGTCTCCTGGAAGATCTCGCTGTCCGGAAGGAACTGGACTTTTGTGCCAGTATGGCTTGACTCCCCAACGACCTCAAGCTTGGAAACAGGTTCGCCTCGCTCAAATCTTTGCATATAGACTTTGTTATTCCTGCTGACCTCAACCCTGAGCTGGCTGGAGAGCGCATTCACAACGCTGATGCCAACTCCATGGAGCCCTCCAGAAACCTTATACGCCCTCTTGTCAAACTTGCCTCCTGCATGCAGCTTTGTCATGACAACTGTCAATGCAGACATCTCAGGAAACCGAGGATGCGGCTCAACAGGAATCCCTCTTCCGTTGTCCTCAACAGTAACTGAGCCATCCTTATGCACGGTGACAGAAATCACAGTGCAAACCCCTGCAAGCGCCTCATCTATAGCATTATCAACTGCTTCATACACAAGATGATGAAGGCCCCGGGTAGAAATATCACCGATGTACATCGCAGGCCGCTTCCTGACAGCCTCTTTTCCTTCCAGGACCTGGATCTCCTTTGCTTCGTAGCTTTCTGGCATTGTTCCTGCTGATATCTTCCTTGTTTTCCCGACGACAAAAATGAGATTTCCGCATGCATTGGGAAGTTCCTCTTCTTATAAATGTTTCTATAGAAATCAAGCGTTATAGGTCGTATCCTGGCAGAATTAGTGGTGGAAGCGCACACAAGCGAATACCGTCTTGGCATCAATGTAGACTCTAGTTGCAAATCAATTTGAACTCCTCTGAAAGTTATAAGGCAGAATAAGTTTCTGTCAGTCTGGTAGAGAAAGAACTCGTATGATCCGGCAAGCATATACTCCTAACAACAGGTAACGTAGCTTATAGCTCTCCTGCCTCTCTGCCGTTAATCAGATCATCCCACTCCTTCTCAAGCAGATACCTTTCCATATCCTTGTCCTCATAGGTCTCTAAAAGCCCCACGATCCTCTTGAAGGTATTTTTGTCTGCCCTCATCCCGATCACCCCCTGTCCGCATCTCATGAATACTCTGAAGCTCTTGAAGTATATAGATATTTTCTATATGCCATATATGGGGTATATTTAATATATACAAAATTATGCAAAATCATGAACAAACATTCTTATCATAACTCACAGCATCATGACTTATGACATGTCTGTTCACTGCTTCCAAAGAACGCCAATGCTCCTACAATCTCCGCTTGAGCATCTTGAGCGCTTCAAGGATGCGATAAGGCTTTCCGTCGTTTTCGATCTCTTCGAATACCGGATTTATTTCCTTCTCAAAAAAGAAGTGATAATTCAGCTTCATCCTGATTCCACCTCCTGCATAAGGCTCTCCTCTTCTGCGGCCTCTATGATATCATCAGGATTTTCAGCATCTTCATATCCTTGCATAAAGCCATCTTCTTCGGGCCTTAGGGAATCCTCTTCAACGAGCAGCTCTCTTGTGCGCCCTGCGTAGATGTTCTGGTCATCAAATTCTTCGTCCATCTCAAATTCCTTCATCGGCCTCACCCCTCACAATGTAGTACTTACCCTGTTGAGAGGGAACTCCCCTATTTTTATATACTTATCCCTAATATTTTATAATCTATATAGATTTTATATAGAATCAAAAGATTTATATAAAAGTTGTATCTCCAGGATTCCGGGGGAATATGAAGCGGAAAATCATCCAGGTAGGCCATTCAACGCAGCTCGTCTCATTGCCGAGGAAGTGGTGCCTTAGCCATAACATCAGGAAGGGGGATGAGATCGAGGTGGAGGAGAAGGGGCAACAGATTGTTGTAAGCAAAGAGAGAATCCCGGAAGTTAAAAAGATTGAGATTGACGTTTCTGGTCTTGACCGCACATCCATCATCATCTATATCCGCGGCTTATATATCAGAGGTTTCGATGAGATAGGCATTCATTTTTCAAAGCCCTCTGCGTATCACTTCCGAACACGGGAATTTGTGGACATGCGGAGCATTATTCGGACTGAGGTTGAGCGCCTCATTGGGGTTGAAGTCCTCAGTTTCAAGGATGATTTCTGTATGTTGAAAGATTTGTCGGAACCGTCGTTCAAGGACTTTGAAGTGGTTCTCCGCCGGATATTTATGCTTTTGCTGGATATGCTCGAAACCTTTATCGAAGGTCTGAAGCAGCATAAAAATGATAAAATCCACACGATAGAGGACAAGCATGGGCTTGTTACAAAGTTTGCAAGCTATACCCTAAGAATCCTTAACAAAAGAGGATATCCGCCTGATCCTGAAAAGGTTACAGTGATCTACCACACCATAGCCATGCTTGATAAAGTTCGTGACACCGTAAAATATTCTGCTCGTGAGGCTGCCTTGCTCAAAAAGAAGATGGATGACTCTTCCATTACGAACATCACCTTAATTTATAAAAACCTACACCTCTTTTATGGTATTTTCTACAAATATGACCCGAACAGAGTAACCGATATGTACCACAACAGAGATATGTATATCAGAAGGATAAAAGATTTGAAGGAGAAAATCCCTCCCGCAGAACTTCTCATTCTAACCAGCATGGAGCCGATCCTGGAATTCCTGGTAGAACTGACAAAAATTCTCCTTTCCCTTCAGGAATACCCTGCTAAGGCCCCTAGATCCCTCAAGGACTAAAGATAGGTCCTGGGTATCATAAAACTTCGCGCCTGAGAATAGAGATTTCTGGCTTTTTCAGCGAGCCGTTGCAGTGATATCCCCTGAGGTTTAAGCGGCAGTTGGGCGTCATGGCGAACAAACCCAAGATTTAAGCCATGAAGTTCTTGGTCCGGTGTTGGAACCCCCAAGTCCCTTCGCAACGTTATAAGCCCCCCCTCCTGAATATTTGCCCCCCCTATAGCAACCTTTCCGTAGCTGGACAGATCTTGTTCGGGGTAACCCTGATCAGCAACCTCGGCATATATGGCATGCATGTTGCCCTTGATTACCGCCTTCCGCTCAAACAGGTCAAGTATAATCTTTCTTTCATATCCGTTATATCTCTGTTCTCCAGCACCATTATCGATAAAGAGCGATATTACACCATACGTTTGACAAGTAGGATTTATAGAGACGCTTTCAGGAATCATCCCAAGAGCAGTGGATGTATCATGTGCATATTTCCCGCGAAGATCTTTGGGAAAATTGATTTGGTAGCTTCCCTTCTTCTTTATTTGTCTCTCAATCTGTTTCATTGTCCCCCCATCGGAAATGGCCCCCACAAGATGATTGATAAACCCCATATTCCGCGTCATTGATGTTGGTGTTTCTCTATAGATCTTTTCCCACTCGAGTGCAGCCGCAACAAGATTTGCAGCGCGAGCCACTTGGGCAACGTGGTCCTGCTTAAAAATATCGCCGACTGCAAATCCAAAGGGTGAAGGATTCTCTACGATATAGGTAAAGAGCTCCTGGTGCTCCTCATACTTCTTCATTTCCTGGATAAACTCTTCCAGAAGTGAAGCCTCTGTCACAATCTTATCCCGAAGCACTTTCCTTTGCAGCAACTCATCGATACTGGAATAAACTAATACCGAAACAGCATCAGGAAAATGAGATGAAAATGCCTTAAATATCCCAAAGCCAGTTGCAGTGATAATGATATCCTCTTGTTTTGTTAATGCCTCCTGTTCGACTTCTTGAAGAACTCCATAATCGCACCCCTTATATGCGCATGTAACTGAGAGTTTGCCCTCCTTCTGGAGCGTGTCAAATCTCTTCTGATCAATAAATTCCTTATCCTTAACTTGGGTTTCACCTTCTCGCGGGGCCCTTGTAGTTATCTTTGGGAGACTCCATCCATAGTTACGCTCCGTAAGGATGTCTTTGATTTCTGTCTTCCCCACTGCCCGTGGACCGGTCAAAATAAGCACGAGGGGAGACACTTCCTTGGCATCTGGATCTTTTTTTGAATTATGTCTAAAAGGTATCTCCATAGTTCCCCCCACTATCGGTTAACCCCCGGCCGTTTAAAAGGCTATCGTTTAACTGCTGCCGTGGTCATCCCGCTTGCCGGGATTATGTGGGATTATACTTAAGACTCAGGCGAGCGCAACTCTAAGGAGTACATTGAAGCTGTTGGTGCCGAGGCAGATTGTAGATGAAAGCGATATTTACTGCATAGACCGGCGCATTGTGCTGCTTAGCTATGACATCACGTAAACTGAATAGCCCGCCCTCGTGAATCATTGCATTTGTTTTTGTTCTTCCAAGCTCAGTAATTTGGCTCAGAGGCGCCAAGAGTGTGGAGTCCTCTTGGGGTATTCTTTGCGCATAGATCATCCCCGCTCTCCTCGCGATCATATCAAGGGTCATGTTTCTTGATTCTGCCCCCATCTTGCTTGAGATATACATAGTCCAAATACCATAGGATCTGTGCATGGCCCTGATTCTCACCTCCTGTGGGATGCTGCTTTTAGGATAACGCTTTGACTGCGCATAGCTCTCCCTCTCTCCTTCAGTAAATCGGATTTCCAAATGGTTGTTTTCTAACGAAGACGAAACTTCCTCCGTAGACTTTGAAAAAATGGTACTGATGAGATGATTGACGAACCTTTTGTGATTGTGGGCTATCGAATCATTGGGGTTTCGTTGTTCGGATTTCTCCCATTCTAATATTTTTCCAAATAACAAGGTGGTCCGGTTGATATATTCAGAATGGGTTATCTGTGCTTTTTCGTCTCTTAGCAGGTACCCAAACGGCAGCGGGTTACGTATAATATAATCAAATTCATCTTGATGTCGCAAGAGCGTCTGGCATTTCTTAGCATAATCGTGGAGCATCTGACTTGTTACCAATTCTTGGCTCTTCAGCACGCTGTCTTGGAGGTCTCTTTGGGTTGAATAGATTAGAACAGATACAAGGGTCGGTTTATTCGGATGATTCTTTGCCACTTTATTAAAAAATTTATAATGATCCTGAAACGAAGAGTATCCTGATGCCAGTGAAAGAGTATGCAACGATGAGTCCCCCAATGCCTCTTCTAATGATTTCTGATGAATGCCATACCTGTGATCTTGTGACTGAGTTATAAACCTGAATTCGCCTTGCTGTTCAAGACTTTCGAATTCGGTAGGTGAAACAAAGGTGAACAACAAGGTCTCATCTATCCCCCACGGGAGAGGTGAATCTGATGGCCTCCGGGTAGTGTGCTTCTTTATGACAACTCCATATTTTTGTATCTCTAGGAGTTGGGCAATTTCGCGCTTCCCCGCGCCTTTTGGTCCACTAACAAGGATAATCTTAGGTCTCGTAAATTCATCAACCTGTCTTAATCCATCTTGCTCCGCGGCTGAATTGTCCCCGGAACTATCAAGGCAAGGTGATTCGTACGTGGTTGCCATCTTTACACTACATACCATTTGAAATGGACTGTAACCTTGTATATTTTAAAAGCCTATCGCTATTGTTAACTATAGGAAAAACCCTCGCAAAAAGGGCAGACGATGAAATCTCACCCTGCCCCGTCATACCCATCCATGAATCCTTCTTCCCAGGGAGCGATCTCGTCATTCTCAAGCAGGGCGTTCCTCTCCTCCTCGTCATAAATCACTCCCTCTATTGGCTCAAATTCTTCTTTGGCCCCTGCATACTCCTGTTCTTTCACGCTATCACCTCCTTATCTAAGAATGAGACCAAAAATTATATATACATTGCCCATATACCTTATATACAATATAACTTATATATACTCGAATTTAAGGCTATCAATAGCTTTGGCATGGGGGTGGAGGATATAGACTTCAGAAAAATCATCAAGTTTGGAGTCAATTCGTATGTAGTTTCGCTTCCCAAGGAGTGGATGGACTCCCACAACCTCCATAAGGGGGACGTGGTCTACTACCTTGAGCAGGGAGATCATCTTATTCTTGCGCCGAAGGATCATTCTGCAAAGGAGACCAAGTCCATCATCATTGAAGCAGAAAACAAGGACATCAAGCACCTCAAGCTGGAGATCATCTCAGCGTATCTGAAGAACTCAACCTTTATTGAGATCAAGGGCAAACAGGCTGTTGACCGGCATCTTGCCGAGATCCGGGAGACTCTGTATAGCCTTGTCGGGATGGAGATCATTGAGCAGACTCCTACTAAAATTGTTGCCAAGGACCTTATTGACCTAAAAGAGGTCTCTATTGATGCGACAATCCGGCGCATCGACATGATGCTGAGAGTCATGCTCGGAGATGTGATTGAATGCCTTGACGGCTACAACCCGGAAACCCTCAAGCACCGGGATCAGGACATCAACAGGCTCTCGTATCTCTCCTTTCGGCTGCTCAACTATGCCCAGCAAAATCCATCTTTCCTGAAATCAATCGGGGTGAAGGATACCTACCTCTTTGCGCGCTGGCTTATCGTGATCAGGATTGAGGAAATAGGGGACCATGTCAAAAGGATCGGCAGGTTTCTGGCAGCAGCAAAGCTTGACGCAAGGCAGAAAAAAGGGCTGAAGGATCTCTACGCCAGAATAAAGCCGCTCTATGAGCAGGCAATGAATGCCTTCTACACCAAGGACCTGCAGCTTGCGATTTCCAGCGAGTTTCAGACCAAAGATATGCTGCCCCTAATCACAGAATTCATGCGAACCATCCCAAACCAATCTGAAGACCTGATCCGAATCTTCGAGCATCTCAAGGCCATGATATCTTCAATCGCTCATATCTCACGGGAAGTGCTGAGGAAGGAGTGAATCTAGTTCTCTAACCTATCTGATTATCGTGTGGCTCTGCTCTGGCCCGACAGAAACGATTGCAGCATCAGATCCTGTGAATCTTTCCAAATCAGCAATCGCTGTCCGCAGGGTATTTGGGAGACCTTCAAAACCCCGTATATCTCCAAGTCCACCGTAGCCCTCATACTTGGCGTATTCGGGATGAATGCCCCTAAGGAATCTCTCATCCCTGTCGAATTCTGTGACCACACAATCGTTCTTATTGTTTTGCCGATAACCGAAGCATACACGGAATTCTCCTGCTGCATGCAGACTATCCGCCTTTGTCAGCACAAGGTGCAGCGGCCCATTGATTTGGACAGCATATCTTAAGGCAACCGCATCAGTCCACCCGACTCTTCTTGGCCGTCCTGTTGTTGCTCCATATTCTCCTGCTGCAAGGCGAATCCCAACTGATTGGATCAAAGGATCTTCAGAGTTGATCATGCCTCCTATATCCTTGTGATTGCAGTCATACACAATCAGACCATCATCACCCTTAGTATAGGGAATTCCGTATGTAATCAATTCATACTCCTTGGTCACCTCTTTCTTACTACAATCCGCTTCGGATGCAGATCCTCCGATCTCTGTCGGAAAGGGCCCACCTCCTACACGGGTCATGAAGGGAAATTTAACAAGCCCGAATGTTGCATCCACCATCCTCGCAGACAATCCAACTCCTGCAGCAGTGCCGTTGATAGAACAGTCAGATGAAGTCACGTGGGGGTAGGTGCCGTACTCAATGCTTAGCAGCAATCCTTGCGCTCCCTCAAGAAGGACATGTTTTCCCTGTTGGATAAACCTGTGCATTTCACCAATCGTGTCCCGAACATAGGGCTTGATGCGGCCTGCGAGAGGCTGAAGCTGCTCAACAATCTCTTCAATCCGATCTTTCTCAATCTTCTGCTCAGGATAGAATTGAGCAGCTTTCCTGATCTTCTCTGCAAGGATATCCTTATTATAGAGGTCGCGAATTGCCACCCCTCTCCTGGCTATCTTGTCCGCATAGCATGGGCCTATGCCCCTTCCCGTAGTCCCGATGCCTCCGGCTGCCTGAGACTGATCTTCCTTATCCCTGAGTATATGGTAAGGCATAGTGACTTGGGCATCCCTGCTGATCATAAGATTCCGGTAGGTTCCACCGTCTTTTTCCAAAGCATCAAGCTCGCGGCAAAGAACTCCAAGATCAATAACCATTCCATTCCCCATTAAGTTTACCTTTCCCTGCTCATCATAGGTAATCCCTGAAGGAAGAAGATGGAATATCCTTTGCTTGCCGTTCACAATAACGGTATGGCCTGCGTTATTCCCGCCAGTTCCCCTTGCAATCACGTCAGCCCACTGGGCTGCAAATAAATCAACGATCTTTCCTTTGCCTGTATCCCCCCATTGGTTGCAGACGACTGCTGCAACCTGGGCCTTTCCCAGGAGACACTCTAATAGCATGCGTTGTACCCCCTATCTTTCTGTAACTATAATACCATGAGGAAGCATATCTTCGATTGTTCTCTGTGATGCTCGCTCAAGGAGCTGGTTCTCCCTGACAGACTTTCTGAAGCTCGCCAGATCATGGCCGCCTGAATTGGATATGGTTGTTGTAATATACCTCCCCGCCTTCTCGATGCCGGGCTTCAGCCTCCCTGCGTATGACGTTACGCCAACTACTCCCTCTATCGTAGAACTTGAAAGATTTGAGTGTCCGTACCGCTCAGCAACCTCGGCGTTGTTTGATGAAGATCCTTTGGCTAGGGCCTCTCTAAAACGCAGCCCGTACATCGCAACCAATCCTGCAGTTGGATGGCCCTCCCCCCAAGTCTCCACGTGACTGATAAGAGATTCATCGCCGGTCTCAATATAAGTTATATTTTTGCCGCTTCTTTTCTCTGTTAACTTTCTTCCTGCAGCTTCATAAAATCTGTTAAAGAAATTACCCATCATAATGAGATCAGCCAGCGCCAGCGCAATGGTCATATCCTTAACAGTCTCTATAGCCCCATCAATAACAAATGGCACCTTTTTCCCTTCTTCCTCCAATTCATCCCGCACCACGGCAAGTTCATGGGCAACAGTCATCTGGCCCCTGCCATTCCCCCTCTCGCTTCCTGTCTGGCAGATAGAACCAACACCCATCCCTCCGATAACATAATCTGCTCCATCTTCCGCAAATCGTCTATAATGTGCGCCGTGGACAATGTTGCCTATCCCAAACGGCTTATCAGGGAACCTTTCTTTGGCTGCCTTAAGAATCTTGAGGGCATCATCAAAGCATGCATTTGACGAGTCAATACAAAGGGTGTCCACCTGAGGCCCCCATTTCTCCAGATCTTCCTGCCAACGGCCATCTCTGGTACTTATTGCTATCCCTGCATAATTTGTATCAAACTTGCGCAAGAATGCAATCTCTTGGAGAATGCCTGCTTCGTTGACTATAGGAATAAACTTCTTCTCCTCGCTCGCCGCAATCTCTTTAATCTTCTGGTCGTCACGATGAGTAATACACTGAACTCCCCTGCCCGGCCCTTGTTTTCTTAAAGGAAGCATGAGTTCTTTAATAGGAGTATAGGGTGGAGCCGAAGGTTGATTATTCGGATCATGGACATATACACCATAGAGCTTTGAAAACCTATCTATCACAGGGATCACTGAGTAGCCAAAGGTCTCAACAAGTTTTGCCACATTGTCAAATCTCGTTTCCGGTTGCGCAGAGACAAAATTACTTTGATACTCAATATCTCCTGCCTTTAGGCGGGCATTATTATTCGCATCGAGTATCGCCTGTTTATCCTCATCCCTCAGGCTTCTTGGAACCATCGTCAAGATGCCGTTCCTTCCTGCAGCTACGGCCATCTCCGGCCCTACAACGGACTGCATTCGCGCAGTCATAAACGGGTATTGCAGCTTTATATTCCCCAGATTGCATTCCAGGGAGACCTCTTCGGGTTTTGCGGTGACCCACCAGGGAAGAATTAAATATTCGCTCAGGCTTTCAGATATCTTGGGGCTTATATACGGTCTTTCAGATGCATTCTGGTTTGTGTCTGGCATTGGCCCTCTCCCTCCCATCATTACGGAATCGCTCCTGAAACGTCAAAAAACTCGCTTGCGGAATCGACCAATGTATGACCTGCCAAAACAGAATCAAGATCAATACTCTCACCCTTAGGTCCCATGCTAAAGAAAACGTTCTAAGCTATAAAAACATTTCTATACTGAAAACTCAGAATCCAGTTTTCTTGATCTCAATCTTTCCCCTTTCGGCGTGAATCGTGACTTCTTCATCATCCTTAAACTTTGCAATGTTGTTGGCTGTGTCAGGCAATAGAATCCGGTTTCCCCTAAAGCTCAGGGTGGTGATGAACTCCTTTAGCTGCTCAGGCTCAATCTGCTTCATGATCTTTGTTGCTCCTTTCTTTTTGGACGTATCAACCCTTTGCTTTGTCTGGCTATGAAGATACGAAGCGATCTTGTCAGCGACATCTATCCCTGTTGCTCTCGTCACTCCTTTCAGGCCAGGAGACAGGTTTACCTCTATGACTAAATGCCCTGTCACAGACTCCAGGATATCCACGCCGCATATCTCAGCACCAATGGCTTTTGCAGCCTGAACCGCTATCTTCCTGGCCTGGAAATCAAGGCTCACAGGCTCGCCATGTCCTCCTGCGTGAATGTTGGAGCGGACCTCTCCCTTCAGCGCTGTCCTCCTCATTGCGGCCACCACCTGCTCTCCGACAACAATCGCACGGATGTCGCTGCCTTCTGTCTCGATATACTCCTGGATGATAAATGGCTGGTTCATGACATCCAGGGCATCCAAAAGAGAGCTTGCTGACGCAAAAGAGTCAGAAAACATGACTCCTTTGCCCTGTGTTCCCTGCGGGAACTTCATGACAATCGGATAGCTGACCCGCTTGAGGATGTTGCGGCCAGCCCTCGGCGTTGCGGCAAAATACGTGTTCGGCATAGGGACGTTGTTCTTCTGCAGCTCAAGCTGGGTGGATAGCTTATTGTGCCCTGTGGAAAATGCAGCGGCAGACACAGGCATGTAGCACTTTGAATACAATGCAGCAGTGATAGATCTTAGCAATGCCCGGTAGCGGAACGAGCCTTTGGCATAGACGCAGTCATAATCCTCGAGAGGATTGCCTTCAAAGAGGGCATCAAGCCCTCTCTTTGTCATGGCAACTTCCATCTTGCGGATGTCAAAGTCGTCCACTTTCTGGAAATACTTCTTCATCGCTTTAAGAGTCCACTTCGAGCTTTCGCTTCCCAGGGAGATTAACGCCGCTTTCATTTTTTTGATGCTTTCATCTTCTATTCATTTGGCTCATTTTTTTGGATCGATAAGGAAATGATGTTTAAGGATATTTTGCCCAATCAGGACCTTGTATTTCATGTCCTGGCGGTCAGCAATGGTGAAGTGTGTGGTGATCTCCTTTCCTTTAAGGATTGCCGTGACCTTGATTACTGGCCTCACCTTTGTTCCGGATGCACTCTTGACGATCTTGCGCCTCAGCACCGGGCCAAGGCTAAGCTCTTTTGCAAGCCTGCTGTCCAGGCTTGACTTTGTCGCGCCTGTATCCACCTTGGCATACGTGGTGAGCCTGCCGTTGGCTCCGATAAGAGTGATAGGCTCAACCAACCCAATGGTAACCCGCATGAATGATTCGATTGAAGCACAGTATTTAAAGATTATGGCAGTGTAAAGAAAACTACTCAACTGATTAGGACAACCCCCTTTTCGTCAGGCACGACGTGGCGTGCGGCGAGGCAGGGGATGCTCCCTACGGGATGCCGAGCAGGTTTTGCAAAGCAAAACCGTCGCACCGCCATAGTCAGCGATATAGCGTTAAAATATTTGCTTATCAGGCAGCCAATCGGCTCTGTCCTAAGTCTCGCGTATACTCGGGTTGCCGTCAGGCTCGGCTTATCTGGGATCTCTGAGGGCTGACATATCCTCCATAGGGACACCCCCCTTGTCAGCGTGATGTTTTGCAGTAAGAGCCTCGCAGAAAGGACGGCAACCTTCGTTTAGGAATGTTTCCAGCCAATCGATACTTATAAAAAGGAAGCAGGCTTTTGCAGAGAGCATGAATACTGAGGATCGGATCAGGCAGGAGCGCCTAAAAAAGCTCCAGGACATCAGGAAGCAGGGAATTGATCCCTATCCTGCTTCTTTCAAGAAAACACATGATGCAGGAGCTCTGCAGGAGAAGTACGCTCATACGGCCGATCTTGGGGACACTGGGGAAAAGAAAAATGGGGAAAAGAAGACAGGAAGGGCGGCTGTAAAGGTGGCTGTGGCAGGCCGCTTGATGAGCCTGCGAAGAATGGGAAAGTCAGCTTTCGGCCATCTCCTGGACACCACAGGATCAATCCAGATCTTCATGAGCCAGGATAGAACCTCTCATTACAGCTTTCTTCAATTCATTGACCGCGGGGATATCCTGGGCATCGAGGGCAGCATCTTCAGGACAAAAACCGGAGAGCTCACTGTTGAGGCAAAGACCATATCGCTTCTTGCGAAGTCCCTAGAGCCGCTTCCGGAAAAATTCCATGGCCTTGTTGACACTGAATTGCGTTACCGGGAACGCTACACCGATCTTGTCATGAATCCACAAGTCAAAAAGACCTTTGAGATGCGCTCCAGGATATTTCAGGCGATGCGGGAATTCCTGCTCAGCAAAGGCTATGTTGAGGTTGAGACTCCGATCCTGCAACCCGTCTACGGCGGCGCAGCTGCCAGGCCGTTCACCACAAAGCACAACACCCTGGGAATGAATCTCTACCTAAGAATCTCAAATGAATTATACCTCAAACGCCTTTTAGTAGGCGGCTTTGAAAAAGTCTTTGAATTCTCAAAGGATTTCAGGAATGAGGGCATTGATACTCAGCACAATCCTGAATTCACCCTCATGGAGACGATGACTGCGTATCATGACTACAATGACAGCATGAAGCTTACCGAGGAGATGCTTGCATCGGTTTGCCAAGCTGTTCTCGGCACAACGGAGATTGGATACCAGGGAACAAAAATATCATTCAAGCCTCCATTCGCAAAGATGACGATGCTGGAAGCGGTAAAAAAGCATACCCCTGTTGACTTCACAAACCTGAACGCAGCCCAGGCAAAAGAAGCAGCCCAGAAGCTCAAGGTTCCCCTGGAAAACAAGGAGACAAAAGGAGCAATCCTTGCAGCAGTCTATGACGAGACTGTTGAATCAAAACTGATCCAGCCGACCTTCATCCTGGATTATCCGAAAGAAGTCTCTCCCCTTGCAAAGGCAAAGCCCGCCAATCCTGATTTCACTGAGCGTTTCGAATTAGTCATCAACGGAAGGGAGATCGCAAATGTCTACACAGAATTGAACGACCCGGGGATCCTGAAAGAAAACTGGAAACAGCAGGAGCAGCTCCTCAAAAAAGGAGATGAAGAGGCGCAGAGAACCGACAAGGATTTCCTGAAAGCATTAGAGGTGGGAATGCCTCCTGCTTCGGGCATCGGCATCGGAATGGACCGGCTTGTGATGCTGCTGACGAACTCGGCTTCTATCCGTGATGTGCTGTTCTTTCCTGCGATGAGGGAGAAGTAAGCTCTCTTATCTTTCTGAGGAAACATGGGCCCGACGGGATTCGAACCCGCGACCACTCGATACCTCTCAAAGTTAAGAGTCGAGTGCTCTACCAGACTGAGCTACGAGCCCCTAAACCAAAAGAAAAATCTATGATTTAAAAAACTATCTACACGCAGGTTACGTCAGCTTCAACCCTTAATTTCAGCAACTTTGACTTGGTCCCCATAGAAAACTTTTTATACTTGAACAGACTCTCAATACTTTATGTACCAAGGTCAGTTGGCGCATTTGCCTCAGGTTACTGGCGATGCGGCTTCTTACATCATTCACGAGAATGCAATAATTACGGGAAGGAAAACTACGAGTCCAGCTGAATTAAGTGTAATTGGAATTTGCCGTCAAAGGGAATATATGGCTAATGAAGGATATGGTTTAATTGAATCTGTAGTGCTTATGCCTTCCATAGACTTTTTGGTCAGTGCTGTTGGCAACCACAAACCAGGAGACCAAATTCCCAAAGATCAAGCTCGATTTGGGGACTTGCGTAATCTCTATACCTACAAATCAGACAATGTTACTATTGAAGCTTTATCTCCTCAGACTAAGTAGGTATTAAACTCTGGTAAACTGAGTGTCTACACCATCTTCAGCTTTCCTGTGAGCTTGTCAATCTTCTTTTCCTCATCAGGCCCGATGCCTAAACAGGTGAGCATGTTGGGAGCTACAACGGTCCTGCCGGCGTCATGGATCAGATTGGCCACGAGTTTCATTGCCAGGGCCTTTTTCCTGAGCTCAAGAAGCTCTTTCTCACCCTTCACCTTCAGAACAACCTTCTTCATCCCGTGCTCCCTCCATACCTGGAGCACGTCTCTCTTTGAATGCAATACCCCCTCTACAGATGCATGAGCGACCTGGCTGGCGAGCTTGCCTTTGGGAAGATTCAGATCCTGCCGGACTACGATTACTTGCTTGAAGCTCATAATGACAACCCTAAGACCCCAAAAGGATCTTAATCCCATTTCTTAAATCCTCTATCCCTTCCTCAGTGGTAATCCCTCTGGCAGCAGCCTCATTCATCATTTCATGCACAGTAAGGCCCGCTTTTCTTGCTGCTTTGTCGAGTGAAATCTTGCCATCTCTGTAGTCTTCCATGGCGTTCTCCAACTGAAGCCCTTTCCATCCCCTGTCTATCAAAATTCTTATAGCTGACGTCCTATCAACCTTCTTTTCTTTTGAGACCTTCTCAATTATCTCAAACTCCTTAGGATCAATTCTCGCTCCAAAAAATTTAGTCTCAGCCATTGTTAACCTCAACCAACGCGTACTCAATGAGGGAATTCTCAAACCAGCCGTATTTTCTTAAGGTATGCAACGCATTCATTGCCTTTTCTTTATTTAATCTTTTTGCTTTAAAGAGGCCCATAATAACATCCGGGCTTCCCAAAGGATGTATGTTGTAGATTTTTGCCGTTTTCCTTCCTTGCTTATTGTCCGTTAATAACCCCTGGAATTTTCCTTCGAGGTAACCTGCCAGTACCTCTGCCTCGCCTTTTCCTAGTCCATAACTCTCTTCAAACCTCTTCAAGGATCTCTTGTTTTTAATGTCCGTGATATGCATCTTTTTATCCTTTACAAGCCTTTCTGTTAATAAGGCATCATAATGCTTTTTTTCTTTGCCTTCAATAACCTCACCATATACCTCTCTTGGGACCGATATATCCCTCCAATCCAGAAGGGCTTCCAGCACACTCGCCTTTGCAAGGAGTATAATAGAGCACGCATCGGCTATAATCCGCATGTTAAACGATATTAAATAATGTTAAATATATAAGCCTTTCGGTTATTGGCCGGTCTCTACATTCTTTCTAAGAACTCAATCTCCGGCTTGAAGAAGACCTGGTCCAGGTGGATGATTGTTGAATTATCCCCTCCAAACCAGTGGTTTGAGCCTATGGCAATGTGCGCTGTTCCGGCGGCTTTTTCATCGAGAATCGTTGAACCTATCACCTTTGCCCTTGGATTCAGGCCGATTCCAAGCTCAGCAACCCTTCTCACGCGGTCAGGGTAGACTGCCTGCTTCTCAGCCCAGAGGAGCGAGCGCTCCAGGATCTCGGCGTTTTTCCCTCCTGAAACCCGAACAACAGAGCCGTTCCTGATTTCAAGCACTATGGGCTCATCTCCAGTTAGCCTTGTGCTGTGCCTGTTTCTTGAGCTCGCATCCACCACAATCCTGCCCTCTGCATTTCTGGGAGCAAGGTAGACCTCGCCTGCAGGAAGGTTGCCGCCCAGCCTGCTTCCTCCATACAAGCCATCAGCCTTGCGGCTTATGACTCCCTCCACATCAAAGACAGCATCAGTTCCTGCATCTGTTGTAATCCGGATTGTGTTTGCAGAGTCCATATCAGCCTTAACTGAATCATGCTTCTGGCTGAGGGCCTTATAGTCAATGTCAATTGCAGCAAGCAAATGCGGAACTTGCTGTGTATCGAGGTAGCCAAGGCTTGGCATGGAGATAAACGGAAGGTGCTGTGCCTTGCAGTAGCTCCTGAAGCTTTTGCCAAGCCTGCCCATGCTCCCAAGCCTGTCTGAGATATTGACCACAACAAGGCTGTTGCTTGGAAGAGCTTCAAGCGCTTTGATCACGTCCCTGTCTGCTTCCTGGCCTCGGGTCTTCTGGGACTGCAGGATCATGCCTGGATTTAGGCCAAGCTTCTGGCCAGCAAGATAATAGGCATAGGAGATCTCGGCAGCAATGTTCTGATGCGGCAGGCCAAAATCACTGATAATCAGCATAGATTCTCCTTTTGGGAGGCAGGTCTTCAGGACCCGCTCAAATATCCCCACACTTGGCCTGCAGTAATACCCCAAATGCTGCTTCTCAATCCATCGGAGAGAACTCACAGGATCCATGATTAAGGCGTGGATGTGCATGTTAATAAGAATTTCGATGGATGGGAGGGGTTGAAAAGACGCACGTGTTGCTCGGCAGCGGCAGGTTCGGTTCGGGCTTTCCTCTCTTTATATCGACATTCCCCGTAGGGGGCAACTCCCTTGTCGATGCGCTTATCTTCTTATCATGACCTCACAAAGGCCGCTGCATATCTTCCCAATGCCGCCTAAGGCAATTAAGAATGCAAAAATAAGAAAAAATAGGAATAAACAGATTTAGTTGTTAAACCTGTTGTAGAGGTAGGCAATTGCGTAGCCAAGAACAAAGCCGATTATTGCGCCTTCAATAATCCCCGCAATCATGCCTGTCAGGCTCAGGGAATAGAACATATGCCACTGTGCCATCATCCTGGATGCTCCCATATACATCCCCATCGGAGCCAAGATCCCGAGGAGCAGCATGCATGCTGCTGAAACAACGGCAATGCTGAAGCCAAGCGCAGCCTCATTCAGCCGCTTTTTCTGCTCCCTCATTTTAACTCCTTCTTCATTTCATCAAACTGCTTCTTGCTGATCTCGCCTTTGGCGTACCTTTTCTTGAGGATATCCATTGCAGACCCTGATTCCTGCCTTGACTCCTGCTTTGAGCCTGATTTTATGAGCCAGAATATGAACCATATCACAAGGCCCCAGAACAACACCATCAACAGAAATCCGCCAATCATTCCACTCCAACTGTATGCATATCCATAAGGATAGCCTCCCATCATCATTCCACCTCCCATCATGTTCATCGTTCCTCCCATCATGCCATTAAATCCATCCATCATTCCTCCGTAGCTTGCCCCATCAAATGCCCCCATCATCCCATATCGAGTGCCAGAGGTATCACCGCAATACCATCTCCCTGCCATTGCGATATGCGCCTGTCTCAGCTGCTCAGACACCTCACCTCCCATCATTTGATCCATGAGCTCATGCGCGTCGCCAGGGTGCATCTGCTCCATGGCGTAATCTCCGATCTCCTCAAGCTGGTCATCTGTGAGCTCGCTGCAGGATATCTTCGACTCGATAAGGGTTTTAGCCT
>DATDTY010000050.1 GCA_035290625.1 Candidatus Nanoarchaeia archaeon | reverse complement strand
TTTGCGTCATGGATAACAATGTTTGCTAAAAATAAAATTCAAAAAACTTAGATTTAACCCCCAACTCCTGTTAAAGCTATGCGGCGACGAAAAAACTTCTGCGGTTTGCTTCACAAATCCTCGACAACGTTGCACTTTCGCTTTCAGCTCAGGGCGTAGAACAGGAATTATCTACAATTTTTTGGAGTTCCTGATAAATTCATTATTTATGCAGTCGGCGGTGATGAAGATGGCTTCGGACGGCTTCGCTCCGCTCAGCCTACTCGGCACCCCGAAGGGGGCAACCCCCGCTGCGCTCTCGCCTTCGGCTCGGGGTAGATAACAGCAATTAGTTTCAATTGTGAAGAAAAAATTATTGTTTATATGCTTTTCTATAAACTTCTTTTATTCTTCCTTCAATAGCAGGTCTTACAGATGGAGCAACATCCTCGCCCAAACAAGCTAGAATATCTTCAAGTGGAAGCTGTCCAACAATTCCTGTTTCCTGTGGAGCATGTGGAACTTCATTTTCGGGCGCGTCGCCTTCGGCGATGACACGACGTACCCCACGCAGGGCGTCCCGATTGTCTACGTCACGATCAAGGGCATTGAAATGGGAATTGCTGCCGAAACCATTCAGCCACGAAGCCCGCCCAACGAATTTTTTATCATTACTTCTTAAAGTACCTTGCACATAATCAGGCATTAATACTAAAACATAGGGAGTTTTTCCTGCTTCTGCAAACATCTCCATGTTTAGGCCAAAATTTTCCTCATCGGGACCATAGATACGTTGAGCAGCTTTTCTTTGCTCAGAATTTAACTTCTTTACTGCTTTAGGATCAACCACAAAGTGACCATATTGATCATTATCTTTCACAAGTTTTAATCCTTTTAGATTAACAACAACACTGTCTTTATGCTCTAAAGAAGTTTGAGCAGCTTCGGTATCGGGAAAATAGTCTCCTTGTACTGTTAGTTGCCTATATGCTCCGTCAATATTTTCTAAGACTAAATTTTGTGGTTCACGAGTAATAACCCATAAATGCTTTCTTTTTTGAACAGTATATAATTCTCCATCAGCAGTATAAAACCATTGATTTCTTAATCCATGATTGGTTCTTCGCTCAGTAGTAAGCTGGTCAACATGCTGAAATGTGCCTGGCTCTAATCCTTTGTAAGCCAATAAATTTCCTGTAACGTTTTCTAATGTCATTTTAAGAGCTAAAATAAACACTTATTTATAAAGCTTTCGCTATTTATCACTGTAAAGTAGTCTTTGTAAGAAACGCCCCGCCTTGGAATGCGAAAAACAAGATAGGAACTCCCCCTGATCCTTATTCTTGTAGTATCGCTAAAGCTCTTTTTATGGAATAGAACTCCCCCAGTCCTTCGGACAGTATGTCTCGGCTACGCCTCGGATTGATTGGAACTTAAACACAACTCTGCGGACGCAGTTTTCCCACACTTGCGTATGGGAAACGAACTTAACAAGAATTAGTTTCAAGATTACTCGGGGGCAAAACAATTTATTTTGGGCAAAAGAAAACTACTCTGGTTTCCAATCAACAACTTCCCTGTAAGTTAATGATTTTCCACCAAAAATATCTAGAGCACTACCTACTGTAAAATCTAATTTACCATTGCCAAGACGCTGCGTTGATTTAAGATCATCTAAGGATCGAATTCCTCCAGCATAAGTCATAGTAGTATTAACATCTTGTCTACTTGCCCATAATCCTAATCTTCGTACAAGGCCTGTTTGAATTCCATTACATTGGCCTTCAACATCAGCTCCATGAATGAGAAATTCATCACAATAACTAGCTAATTGGCCAAGATGCTCAGGAGTTACTTCAAAATCTGTAAAATTTTGCCATCTATCTGTCACAACTAAATATGTTCCATCTCTTTCCCTACAACTCAAATCTAGAACTAATCTGTTAGTTCCAACAACGCTAACTAATTTGTCGAGATTCTCAAAATTAATCTTACCATCTTTAAAAACATAAGAGGTTACAATAACATGGCTTGTTCCTTGTTCTAAAAAATATTCTGCATTTTCAGGTTTGATTCCTCCGCCAATCTGTAATCCTTGAGGATATGCTCTTAATGCTTTTAACGCTTCTTCTTCATTCCCAGGTCCAAGCATAATCACATGCCCACCTATTAATCGATCTTTTTTATACATTTCTGCAAAATAAGCAGCATCTTTGCCGGCAACAAAATTTTCAATTAAACCCAGAGAATCATCTCTTAAAGTCCCACCCACAATTTGTTTGACTTGTCCTTTATGAATATCAATGCATGGTCTGAATTTCATATATAACCGAAATAATATTTACTTTATAATAGTTACGTTTTCTTTTTCCCCTTAACTAACATTCATAAAACCACAAGATTTATATACATGTATATCCAAGTATCTACATCATGGAAGATATTTACTTTCAAGGTAAACCTATTGTCATCAAAGTCCATGCTGTTAAAAGAGCAAGGGAAAGAGAAATTGCTTTTCCAGACCAAGTTTACGATGTTTTGCAAACAGGAAAAGTAAAAAGATTTGGAAAGCATGGAATAAAATTTGTCAAAAAGAGCAAAGAAGGCTCAATAATCTGTGTTGGCGAAGATTTAGGTCATTGTATAATAATCAAAACAATAGAACGAGGTGATTAAAATGAAATGCCCAGTATGTCAGAAAGGAAAAATGGAAAAGAAAAAAGATGTTATGGAGCAGGATGGAATAGAATTTGAAACTTATAAATGCTTGGAATGTGGAGAAGAAATTATGAATATGAAACAATTAAAAGTATTGGCAGGCAAATATAGAAAATTAAGGCATGCAAAAGATATAACATTTTCTAAATGGGGAAATAGTATTGCTGTTAGAATTCCAAGCGACATTGCAGATGAATACAATATTTCTGCTGGAAAACATGGAACATTAACGAAAGACAAAGAAGGAATCAAAATAATTCCAATGTAATAAAACTACTCCTTGCCCTTTCTGTTTTCCTAGATTGATCACTTTGTTCGCTTTAACGGAGAGAATTCCCTAAAAACCTCTTGAAATTATGACATTGTAATAATCGAGCCATATAGCTCTTCTGCAGAAACTCCTTCTGTTGCGGCAGTTGCTGAGCAAGCGCATACAAGAAATATGCCGGTGATGGTGTTTTCAGTAGCAGCAGAACAAGCTTGCGCTGGCTTAAAACCAGGACATCCAGTTTTATCTGATTATGGTTTATACATGGGCATTAAATACGAACGCTGAGTTACGCCCATGATAAAGCAACCTTTTTAAACCCATCCCTACCCCCAACCAGCATGGTCAGAGGCAGTCTTCGGTCCAGGACATACAGGCGTATCCATGTACGGGTTCCCAAAGGGAGAGTCATACAGTACAAGAAGAGAAAGCCGAAGCAGCATAGATGTGCTGGCTGCGGCGATGCTCTAAAGGGGATGCCGAGGGCGAGCCCGGCAGAGCTCAGGAGCATGGCAAAGACTCAGAAAAGGCCCGAGCGCCCTTTTGGAGGCGTGCTGTGCAGCAGATGCACAAGGCAGCGTATCACGGTAAAGGCTCGCAGTATGGAGTTCAAAGGTGCATCACAATGATGGAAGTTGGAAGATTGTGCCTGAAGACTGCAGGAAGGGATGCTGGAAAGAGGTGTGTTGTCATTGACACCATTGACAAGAATCATGTTCTGGTAGATGGGGAAACACGGAGAAGAAAATGCAATATACTTCATCTCGAGCCCATTGATAAGGTGATAGAAATCAGCCAGAAGGCAGACCACGAAGCTGTCGTTGAGGCATTGAAGAAGATAGGCATTGAAGCCGCGGTAAAAAAATCTCTGAAAGAGGAGACGCCAAAACCGAAGAAGGCCAGGAAGAAAGCTGAGCCAAAGGATAAAGCTGCGTCCAAGTGAGATAGACTTATTTCCTATTTCTGAAGCTGAACAGGCTAGAGAGATCGAGCTCAAAGCCGATGCAGGGAACACCGATAGCAAATGCTTCCAGGACTTCGGGATGGATTTCTCCAAAATAGCCTATCCTCTTTTTAAGAACGACCTCAGCGCATCTTCCAGGTATAAAGGAAGGGTGGTCAAAAGGAGCCGGGGTGATTGTTGCTCCGAGAGCCCGGAAGAATGCCTCAAGGATCTGCTTCATGTGGGTGTAGTTTGCCTTATCATGCAGCAGCACTGCTGCAAGATGCTCAGGATCAGGCCCATTCGACGCAGAAGGCTGGCTGATGCTGGTGATAGGCCCTTCCTCAAAGACGGATTGTGGGTATCCCTGATGCTTGTTTTTTGATGCAAATTCAAGCAATTGGGGGAGGAGTGAGTTCCGAACAGCTGAGTAGGTTTCTGACATTGGGTTCTTCAGCTGAACGAGATCCTTCGCAGGAAGCCGCATGGAATCTGACATAACAAGAGGATTTGTGAGTAGAGGGCTCTGCACCTCTTGAAAGCCAAATCCGATCATGAGATCCCTGCAGACATCAATAAAAGCGACGAGCTGATGCACGAGAGGTTGTGTATACGAAGACAATGGAATGCCCTCAAGCTTCTCATAGCCATAACCGATCGCAATATCCTCAATGACGTCTCTTGGGTGGAGGATATCCTTGCGGTACAAAGGCGGAGTGGCAGTCATTCCCTGCACTCCATAGCCAAAGCGTTCAAGGATGGTCTTGATTTGACTCTCTTGCAGAGCCACGCCAAGCAGGGATGCAACATCATCTTTTGAAATCCGCAAAGACTTGCGTTCGATGTGCGGAGTCTGGACTATCCGGGATCCAGCCCGCACGCTGATGCTGGAGAGAGAAAACCCCCGGTCAGCAAGGCCAAATGCAAAGATGATGAGGCTCAGCTGGACAGCCCCATAATCAGTTCCGGTTGCTTCTACCAGAATCTTGGTGTCTCCTGGCTGAACCCTGCCAGTAGTATTGGAATTGATGATAGGCGGAAAGCTCAGCACCTCCTGCATGGAATCTATAAGGAGGGGGTAACTGCTGTGCTTTTGCACCAGATGCCCGTACTCCTTGCCTTTTGGGTGCTCATGGAGTATGCGGCGCAAGGTCATTGATTCATTGAAATCAAGAGGGATAAATGAGACAGAATCCGGATCTGCTGCCTTGTAAGTAACAGGGAAAGTGATCGCATCGCACTTGTAGATGCCCAGAGAAACCTTGCGGCGCTGCCTGCCATAGGTCTCTGCAAGCTTCTCCTGAAGGCTGATAAGCTGCTGGAGCGTCTGCTCATCAATGGCCGCTCCCTCTGCAACAAAAGCTCCGATATGAGGCCTGATGCTCTCAATGGAAGGGTCTACGATGATACTATGCCTGCTCTTCAAAAAACGTGGGATCTGCAGGCCGGTCTGCTTGCCAAGAATCCCGCGAAAGAGCCTGCTAACACCCTCTGCTGACCAGAGATACGGCATATTCGTGTCCTGGAACTCAAGCTTGAGCTCGTCGCTTTTCTCATCATAGCTTGCGAGCTCTCCTTTCCCATATTCCAGAAGGCGCTCAATCTCCTTCAGGGAAAACCTCTTTCCCGATAAGGCCTCGAGATCCTTCTTAATCAGGGTGATAGTTGGCATGTTAGTAAAAGGCGTTGCTGTTTCTTAAAGCCCCAAGATCTGAGCTGAACAGATCACGGATATCCTTGATCCCAAGCTTGAACATCCCGATGCGGTCTATCCCGATCCCCCAAGCCAGGACACTGATGTCCTTGCCTGTAAGGGGCTTTACAACTTCAGGCCGGAGGATCCCTGCCCCCCCAAGTTCTATCCAGCCAAGCTTCGGATGCCGCGCATAAAGCTCAAGTGAAGGCTCGGTGAACGGAAAATAGCCCGGCTTGATCTTAATGGTTGAAGTATCTGCAAATTTCTCTGCAAAGAGTTTCAGCAGCCATTTGAGATGTCTAAGATTAAGCCCTTCATCAACAACAATCCCTTCAGTCTGGAAAAAATCCACATTGTGGGTTGCATCAATGATATCAGGCCTGAAACAGCGCACAATGGCAAAATACTTTCCCGGAATCTGGAGTTCTTTGCTTGCCAGCATCCTGGCAGAGCATGCGGTTCCCTGGGTCCTGAGGATCGTGCGTTGCGTCTGCTCCAGAGCAAAAGAGTACTGCCATCCCAATGATCCGGTGTTGAATCCATCCTCGTGGCTGCTCCTGACCTTTGCAAGGACAGAGGGGTTGATCTTCATGGTTCTTGGCTCCTGCACATAGTAAGCCGAATGGATGTCCCTCGCGCTATGGTCTTGCGGCATAAACAAGGCATCCATATCCCAGAACTCTGCCTCGACAAGCGGGCCAAACATCTCGGTAAAGCCAAGGCTTTGAAACTGCCTCCTGACATAGTCAAGGAAGCTCCTATAGGGCTGCTTTTTTCCAGGATAGATGCGGGGCACAGGAGCCACAACGTCATATCTCCGAAAACGCTTGTCTTTCCACTGTTTCTTCTGCAGGATAACAGAGTCCAGGGCTTCGATGAGCTGGCTTTCGCCCATCCGTTCTGCAGCCTGCTTTCCGAGAGAGGTGAGATGCGCCTTGACGTTCTTTTCAAGCGTCATACGCACAATCTGGTTGCGCTTCTGGAGTTCTTTCAGGATCTCACGCTCGTCTGTGCTTAGCTCAGAAATCGATGCAGGAAGCTTTGCAAGCAAAAGATCAGAAGGCGCCTTGCCAGGCTGGCTATCTTTAATCCTTGCCACAGAGCCTTTCTCAACTGAAATGCAGCCTTCTGTCTTGAGCAGGCCGACAGACACTGCAACCTCTTGCTGTGTCAGACCTGAAAGCTTTGGAAGGTCCTGGATAGCATGGGTGTTCTTCAGGGATGCGAGCAGCCGGTACTCAGGAAGACCAAGCTTCTTGTACGTTTCTCCAAGGCCGTCAAGCCTGGCAACTTCTTTGGCAACAATTGATAGATTGACAATCTTCTTACGAGCAAGCCACTGGAAGGCCCGCATGACCTCGATTTCAGCAAGGCCACTTGCCCGGACAACAGATGCAAGGTCGGGGTCCTTCAGAAGATGGGGAAGAACTCTGCGCTCAAGAGGATGGAGTGTTTCAAGGAGTTCGGGTATCTGTTGAGAGGCCATGGTTAGTCTGATAGGCAGTTCGATAAAGAAGAGCTAATACCTATAAAAAGATATTGAAAATGGGTGAATAGAAAATAGAAAAGAAAATAATATTGAAAAATAAAAGAGGTTACTGGTTTATGATCCTGACCTGCTCATGCGTGATGAGCCGGTAGTCATAATCAAGCGTCAATCCAAGCTGGCGTGTGTAGAGCGCGTTTTCCGGCAATGGAGTGATTGTCCTGCAGCGAATCTGCGCTTTTCCATTGGCGTCAAATCTTGCAGAATCTGATCTGCCCCTCGATGTGCACTGCCAGATCGAAGCTTCTGCGGCAGGATCAACTGCAAACCCGAACTCGTTGTACCTGCTGTCAAATGCACGGCCATGGACAGCTGATTCTCCTCCTCCGACGTTCTCAACCTCAAATTCAACTGCAATCAGGCCAGTTCCTGCCCTGCTCTCCTCCGCCCGCTTGACCTGGATAGGAGCTCCAGAGGAGAAGACATCCTTGACCTCGTCAACATCACAGACACTCTCATCCTGCAGGTCTTCCTTGAAGCATACCTTTGGCACAAGTGCAAAGGTTTTATAGCGTGTGGTATACCTGGTAAAAATGCTCAAATCCCTGAAGCTTGCATCCCCGAGCTGCCTCTGGTCAACCATTCCATTTCCTTCTGTGAATGCTAGCCTTGTCTCCCCTCCTTCAGTGTTGAATTCAGAAACCTTTTCTATTGCCTCAGTGTTCGAAAGCCGGATTGCCGGAAGCCCTGAAAAATCACTCTGGAAGATGCCGAGCAGATCTACAGCTGCCTCTCCTGGCTGCACTTCATATTCTCCCTTATTCTTCAGGGTGACCTCGACAGGAATTGGCTCGCCTTCAAAAATCTCCTCTGTGTTGGTTTGGTCGTTAAAGATTCCAAGGTCCCCGATTTCCAGGACTAATCCCTGAGAACCGCCCTGATAGGGAGAATTAGGGACAGTGACTCCTCCTTGCGGTGTCGTACAGGCTGCAAGTCCTAGAGCTATCACAACAAAGAATAATAGGTAAGAGACTCTCATGGGCAATCCTCCTCGCTTGATGATGTTTTTTTACAAGGCCAATACAAATATATGTGCCTTTTGGATACCGCCCCTTTCAGAGTATTTAAAGTTTTTGATTTACGGGCTCGATTGCAAGTTCCATCTTAACCCCTCACCAACATATTATGCGTAAAGCACTTCATATAGAAGTGCCTTGCCTGCATGCCGACGGACTTCCCCCGTAAGGTTTCTCCCATGCCTCGTTTGAGCATGCTATTCGCAGT
>DATDTY010000049.1 GCA_035290625.1 Candidatus Nanoarchaeia archaeon | reverse complement strand
ATACTAACACGGGCTATTTTCCTCGCTTGATAGGTTGTCCAGCCATCATTCTTGCGCCTTATGGTCTCCATAAGCTTCCCTCTGGTGAGTTTCATGCTCCAATGTAACTCACCGTAGGGAAATAGTTTCGGGATAAGACAGTTAGAACAACTACACCTATTAAATCACAAACCGAAACCACCAGAAGACCATATTGATCACAATCCGGATACCATCCAGCACTGTTGTCCCTTTGTACTTGTCAGAATACACGGTTTTGATTGGGATCTGTGAATACTTCAGGCGCTGCCTGCCTGCCTTTGCAATCATCTCAGATTCCATGCTGTAATCGCTTGAGCTCCAGCGTATCTTTGCATACGCCTCTTTGGTGAAGGCGCGATAACCACACTGCGTATCTGGCAGGCTTACATGGTACAGCAGGTTAGCGCAGAGGCTGATTGCCATGTTCCCAAAGCGGAGCACAAGAGGCATTGCATGATTGAATTGGCGGATTCCGAAGACGATTGAGTTTCCCTCCTGCAGGCCAGCCAGAAAATGAGGAATCTCTTCTGGATCGTGCTGACCATCGGCATCAAGAGCGATAAGGATATCTGCGCCGCGAGAGACCGCAAAATCACATCCGGTCTTAAGCGCTGCTCCCTTTCCCAGATTTACAATGTGCGCCAGCACCACAACATTGGCTGCTCGGCAAACTGCGCTTGTTTCATCCCTGCTTCCATCATCAACAACGATAATGTCTTTGCAGAATTTTTTAGTCCTGGCGATAACATCTCCAAGATGCTTTGCTTCATTGTATGCTGGTATGATGACAAAAGGGCGCATGGGATTGAGGGTGGTTTTTGCTTATTTATTAATTTCTTCTTCTGTAGGGCTTCCCTGAAAATCTCTTCGAGGTTGCGGTGGCTTGCAAGCGAGCAATGCGAGCTTGCTCGCTAGCCACCGGCTCGGCTGCGCATATGATGGTGGTGACCGACATTCCCCGTAGGGGGCAACTCCCTTGTCGGTTTTCCGTCTTTAAGGTTAAGAGCCTCACGAATTAACGGCAACTACATTTTCAGGGAAGCCCCTCTGTAGATTGGTTGCTCATCGTTTTATTACTGGTAATCGTATCATTAACTGACATGATACTATCATCGAGCGCCTGAGATGATTGATTCCGGGCAGACTCATTTGGTCCGCTTGGTGCAGGAGAAACCGCAACTGTTTCATTTTTTCCAGTTGAATCCTGTGCTGCTGAGACAGTAAGATTGATGGTATTCTTTTCTCCTCCTTCCCAATCCACCTTCCAAATGAGGATCCTATTGTCATTAAGCGTCCTCTCCTCAGTAAACTTCTTGAAATGCCTGAGGCCAACACCTTCCATAAAGAAGAGCCGCTGAAAGACAGAGCCGACATGCTCAGGAGAAGAAAGGATCATCATATATCCTGTCTTGGTTGGAAACACTGTGAATCCGACATTCGGGTTTCCTGATTCGAAAACAACCATCTCTTCTTCGGTCTCTGACATGATTAGGAGGTTCCTGGGATACTCATTGCCTCTCGGACTTGCGAATGCGGCATCCTTCCTGTCAAGGGAAACCTTTGCGGTAAGACCAGAAAAGACGCATTGCAGCTCTCTGGCATCGCCTGCACAGGGGCGCACAGCATTGGCGTCATATGCGGGCGGTGGCGCAATCCAGCTGTTGGCATCTCCTTCACTCAACGACTGAAGTTCATTATAGGTCTGATCAGCTTTCCTATCAGTATAATTATAGCGCTCTTTAAGATAAGAGATAGCATTTTTCCGATTCAACAAATCTGGAGATGTCCTGAAGGATTGATAGATTTGCGCTTTTTCGAAGTCCCACAGGCCGAAATGCCACCACACATTGGCCTTCGAGACAAGGTCATTTGAAGTGACGATGAATGCCTCTGGTGGAGCGCAATGGGTTTTGTCAAGGACTGCATCTGCCTCTTGCTGTGAGAATCCGTTAGAAAGCAAGATTTTTTGCGCTGCTGTTCGGTCTGATTGGGCAATCACCTTCTCAACCAAGCGAGCTGCCTTCGGGGTATCATTAACAACATGATTCAATTCATCAAAACCGCCTACTCCGGAGTTATAACCTGAACAGTCAAGCATACGGAGGATGCCTATTGAAAGGTTTTCATCCTTTGTGATAAACATCTTCCCGACCCAGTGAGCCTGCGGGCTGCTCTGGGATGCTCCATCAAAGGTCACGGCGCGGTCTGCAATAGCCTTATACAAATGCCCGAAATCCCACCATGAAGTAATGATTGCATTTGGCTGTGATTGCTCTTTTATTTTGGTCAGTGCTGCAAACCATGCATCATCGAATAGGGGAAAAACTGATCTGGCTGCGCTGACTGCGTTTGTTGCTGGAATCGCCAGCAGCAACAGCAGAACACCTGCTATGCATAGCCGTGAGACTTCTGAAGTGATGCGGAGGCTTTGGGCAAACCTGTCAGAAAACCAGTAATAGATGCGGCCAGCCAGTATACCTGCCCCTAAACTCACTGCTGGAGCCAGCAGCAAGATGAACCGGATTCCCTGGATTGTGGCATACATTGAAACTGCAAACCATATCAAGAGGATCATTCCCATCAGGAGATTCGGGTTTGCGCTCCTCTCAACAAGACTTATCACAATGAAGGGAACTGCAAAGAGCAGTAAGAAGAGGGAGATACTTGAAGGAGGAAAAGATATCAAGAGCAGGAGCCAGAACAGGCAGGCTAGGAGCCAGTACTTCTTCGCCTTTAAGGAATGGGGCGAGAGCCACAGGGAAAATATTCCAAGAACTGCTGCAAAAAACAACAGCCGCATCCCGGCGCCAGCCTCTGTAATTGCCTGTTGTGTGGTGATGGAACGCTGTTCGGTGATTGTTGAATACACATTGGGCCAGAGATCTGCTGCCTTGATGGTTTTTAAGCTGGCGAACGCCGCCGGCTGTGTCGCGAAATTAACAAATTTTTCAGAGCTAATCAGCCATAGACCTGTAAGAGTTGCAAGGAGGATAAAGACAGCAAAGGAGTATGCAAAGCCCCAAGCAAAACGGGACTTGCTAGAGTTCATGATTGCAGAATAAGCCAAAAATGCGATGCCTCCAATAAGCAGCATATCAAAGATGTACCACCATCCAATCCAGGTAAATGCATAGAGCCCGACTAAAACACCTGCCACTGCTCCCAGGCAGATGCGCCACCAGATGTTGGTTGCATACCCGGCTTCCAAAAATGCCCATACAATGAGAAGCGGAAAGAGGAGATTATACGGATCTGTATCAGCAGCTCCAGCGACAGTCCTATCCAGTATTACTGGATGGATTGCCAAAAGGAGGGCTGAAAAAAAACCGCCGAGAGGCCCAGTGACCCGATGAACGATAAAGAACGCAGGCACGATGGTAAGAAGCGATACGATAAGAGGAAGGTAAAACAAAACGCTTTTGACGCTTATGCCAGGGTTAAGCAAGCGGAGCAGACGTGTGGTGTACGCTGCTATGTAAGGGTGCAATGATACATCTGAATAGGCTCCTGCAGGGGCATACATGTGGTTGTCCCACGGACGCAAGGTTGCGCGATACGGGCCTGTACCCAGACGGAGTTCGTCTCCAGGGTAGCCGTTCCTCAGGATTCTTTCTGCTGCTAAGAGCCAAAAATAGTCGTCAATAAGCCTGAGGTACGTTTGACCGTTCTCATCCTGAAGCTTTTCCCGAAATAGTCTTGCCTGGACCTCTCTCTGCTGCTTGAGCTCATTGCCATGCTCTTGTGAGATTGCCTGAAACTGGAGTTCAACTTGCTGCAGCTTCTGGGTCTCCGGAAGGTTCGGAAACTGCTGGCTGACCTGCCCGTAGATCCACTGCTTGACCTGTGCTTCGATGGCCTGTTCAGCCCAGCCATCAGCAGCATGCAAATACACTGGCTGGATCCTCAGAAAGAAGGAAGCGGAGATCACAATCAATATGCAGAGCAGAGGCACTGCCCATTTCTTGTTGCCTTTCCACCATCCCAGAGCCTTCTTGAAATCAAAAATCTCAGAATCCGTGATAACGGATTTCTCCTGTTTTTTAGCTGAATGTTGTGAGGGTGGGCTTTTTTTCCATTGAAATAACTTTTTAACATCCTCGAAATGGAATAAGGCTTCGTCGTCCTTTTGTTCCTCTTTTCCTCTGAATATCTTTTTAATTTTTGAAAAATCGAAAGAAAGGTCGGAATCTTCCTTTTGGGAGCTGTCTGGCGTTGAGGTTTCTGTTGGTGCTTTTTCGCTTTTATTGAACCGTCTCTTCAGCCAAGAAAAGTCAAGCTCGATCTCGTCTTCAGATTGAACTTCTGAATGAGCGCCACTTGACCTTGTAGGTCTGCCTTCAGATGCATCCTTTATTGTGTCCTTCTGCAAAGTACTGTCCTCTTTTTTCTTCCGCTTGAAGAGTTTCTTCAGAGCGCTAAAATCAATAGAGATATCTTCTTCATCAGGGCGTTCGTCTTCTGCCACAGCCAGTGAGGGGCGGGCTCTGTTTTTTAAGCTTATGGAAAAAAGGGGCTCAGTAGAAAGTCTGCGTTGCCGCCTTTTTTGCGAGGCTCAACCAGTCGAGGCATCAGCAGCGGAGGGGGTTGTCCCATACGGGGTGGTGCCGCTCTTTGCTGAAAAGATGAAGAGCCGAGCTGGCGGCAACCGGCGGCTTGTGAGCGGGTGATAAGGGGCTTACTCGCAAGCCACGCCGAGACTTTCTACTGAGCCACTGAGCCGAAAAAAGCCAATATTAAGCCCTTTTTTAGTTGTTGAAGCATGTAGAAACATTATTAAAAAGAGATGGATTCATAGAGATTCATGGATAAAATGCAGGAAATCAAAGACAGGCCAGAACAAAGGATCATCCAGACGGAGGGGCTGATTTCCCTTGCAGACCGCTTGAGAAAAGAGGGCAAGAGGATTGTCACGACAAATGGAAGTTTTGACCTCCTGCATGCCGGCCATCTTCAGCTGCTGAAGGAAGCAAAGGAGCAGGGAGATGTGTTGATTGTTGGGCTGAACTCTGATGCTTCTGTGAAGCAATACAAGTCGAAGGATAGGCCAATCATACCTCAGGAGTACCGGGCGGAGATGCTTGCTGCCATCCGGTATGTTGATTATGTTGTGATCATGGATGAGCCAGAGATTGCGGTTCCTCTTGTGACCATGGTGAAGCCCGATGTGCATGTGAATGGAAGCGAGTATGGGGAGAACTGCATCGAGGCCGGGGCTGTTAAGAAGAACGGGGGGAGGCTGCATATTGTGAAGTTGAAAGAAGGATTGTCTACAACGGAGATTATTGCGAAGATCTGTAAAGTATATGGCGGACATGGCGGTCGAACATCAAAATGAGCAGAGCGGTATTTCTTGATAGGGATGGAACGATAAACAAGGATTTTGGATATGTGAGTAAGATTCAAGATCTGGAGTTTGAGAGAAATGCTGTTGAAGGGATTCGGATGTTTCAGGACTTGGGATACCGCCTTATTATCATCACCAACCAGTCAGGCATTGCTCGGGGCGTCCATACCGAGGAGCAGACTCAGAGGTTTAATGATGAGTTAGTCCGGAGGCTGGGGGCAGAGGACATCAAGATTGATGGGGTGTATTATTGCCCGCATTTTCCTGGAGGCAAGGTAACAGAATATGCTATTGAATGCGGCTGCAGAAAGCCAAAGATAGGGATGATCAGCAAGGCTCTGGAACAGTACCCCGATATTGAGCTAGAGAAGAGTGTCATGATTGGAGACAAGGTGCAGGATGTCGAGACTGGGAAGTCTGCTGGGTGCATCACTATTCTCGTAAACACAGGAAAAGGGGGCGGAGACGGGCAGGCCAAGCCTGATTATGTTGCTGCTGATTTGAAGGATGCTGCAGAGTGGGTCGCGTCTTTGCGATGAATATTTAAAACAAGACTTGCTCTCTCAGAAAAATTGGATTCCGTGCAATATATGGTGTCTTATATGATGTCTGATGGTTGCGTCGCAGTTCTGCAACGATAATAGAGGGGATATAGAAGGATTCAGTAGTAGCTGAGATTTCAACTGATGTTTGATTAAAGGCGTAACCTTTTTCTACAGCCCACCCCTTCTCATTTCAGTAAGGTTGCAAAGAAGAGGACCAAAACCAACGTACGCCTTTTGGACACTATCCGTATAGTGTTAAGGGTTTGAGTCAACCTGACGAGTAGGTATGATCCGTCTTCTTGGACTAGGTTCTAGATGCTTTGGACTGTAATCTCCTCCACCACCCTCCGGGCGGAGGTTTAGACCCTAGGTCGCTGCGTTCGCCTTAAAAACAGGCATTTTTATATCAGAATAGGGCATAGATGAATGGGGAGAGTGTGCTACTTTGTCCAAATATGATAAGCGCGCCTACTAATGATAACATAATGATTATAGGGGCAAGCCACCATGCTTTCCTTACCTTTAAGAATTCCCATGTTTCTCCTATGAGTGATTTGTTATTCCTCATTTTTGTATATCTCTCTTAGTTTGTTTAATAGTACTGTGCTAAAGACCTCTGCGCCGTTCTTATTGAAATGCGGGTCGTACTCATTGTATATTTGTAAATTATTATCATCTATATTAACCTTACTAAATTTTTCAAGCAGGTCCACAAAGATCATCTCTTTTGCCCGGCCATGTTCTCTCAGCAGTCGCGATGGCTTCTCGAAATCAAAATCTGCCTCATTAAGATTATTTCTGGAGATGTACTCCTCCCTGAACGTTGGGTTTACTTGTATCCTAGAAGGGATGTATACTAGGACAAATGTGCAATTTTCTTGTTTACATAGATTATCCATCTCTTGGATGTTTTGGAGTGTTTTTTCCCATGCCTTATTGAGTTCGTCTGACGTGTGGTTTTCTAAGATAGGGTACATTATTTTTGCACCATTAGACAACCCTAATCTCACTAAAAAGTTCCGAAATTTATAAAGAGCGTTCCTTACTGGTTCGATTCCTATGGAAAAGGAGTTTTTATAAGATTTATAGAAAAGATACGTTCTTGAATGAGTATACAAAAACTTTTTAAGTCGGCTGATATCCTTTCTTATTAAACACCCATTCCCAACTGTTAATGAAGAATATTCGCGATCGTCTAGGACATCATTATTATAAAAGCTGAAGATGACTATATCCGGATCATACCCCTTAATGTTCATTTTTAAGAACTCGAATGACTGTGCTGCCCCATACCCAGAAGTTCCTGCATTAATAACCTCCACCTTTTTTTTGAGTATCGTATAGAGTTTTTCTTTTAATTTTTCCTGAAATGTGTCCTCTTTGTTTAGACCAATACCGAAAGTGAATGAATCGCCTATTGTCAGGATTCTTTGCTGGCCTTTTGCCTTGTTGAATTTCTTTTGGGTATACTCTCTGATTCCGTCGTTGTTTGTTGTATACAGTGCTTCATATTCTTTTGTTCTAAACGTGATGTTCAAGTTCGGTTTAGTCTTAAATGAAAGCGCGTCATCTTTTTCATAAAGGATGCAGGAATAGGGCATTTGCATGGTGAGCCTTAAGAACAATTCAAGAAGGATTAAACAAGCCAGTGTGCTCGATAAGAATAGGAGGAAGTTTAATCGGTTTTTTCTTAGCGGATTATACGGGTTAATCTTTGACGTATTTTTCACTGTCCAAGGCGTCCTTCAGATTATTTTTCCTTTTCACTAAAAATTTTCCTATGACAAGATCCTTTATTTTCTGGATTCTGAGTTTAATTGGGTAAATCAGGTCGATTTAAAAAGCTTCTTTTCGTTCAATTTTCCTTATAAAATCTATATATTTCTTTATGCCTATTTCGATAGAGTATTTTGGATCATAGCCTAACAGACTCCTTGCCTTCGAGATGCCCAATGCTCCACGCTCCGGGCTCGAGAAGTCTGCCGGCCTTTCCTCTGTCCTTGCTTCAGGAACGTGCTTTTTCACAATTTCTGCGTATTCCCTGATGCTCCTGCCTTGGCCTGCAGTGATATTGAATGTCTGGTTTGCTGCCTTTTCCGATTTCATGGCGAGTATGAACCCTTCAGCGACATCTTCAACATAAGAAAAGTCGAGTTTAGATGCGCCGCCGCCATGGAGTATCAGAGGCCTTCCTTCGAGTGCTGCGTCAACAAAAAGCTGGGATACCCGGTTATTTGCGTCTGTTGGCCCATAGACTGCAGAGGGGCGTATAATCGTGTGATCAAATCCGAGCTGTTTTGAGAATACTCTTGTGAGAAGCTCTCCGCATTTTTTTGTCGCTCCATAGACTCCCGTGGGGGCTTTCGGGTGACTTTCATCGGCAGGAGTGTATTGGAAATCCCCATAGACCATGCTTGAAGATGCATAGATGAATCGTCTTACAAAAGGAGATTCACGCATCGCCTCAAGGACATTTACGGTTCCCTGCAGATTGATGGTCATTGCGTCTTCAGAGAGCTTGTCAGATACGGGAGCTATGGGAAGGGCTGCCAGATGGACAACGATGTTCGGCTTATGTTCTTTCAACGAGCGTACAAGAAGGCCGTTGTTTCTGATATCGCCACGGATAATGGTTGCCTGATTTCCCAGATCCTTAAGACGAAAATCAAGGTATTTTGCATATTTGCTCTTGCGCGGGTCTGCAAAGTTCTGGAACGCATCATAGATAACGATGCTGTCTCCTCTCTTGAGGAGCTGCTTCACAATGTGATATCCTATAAATCCCGCCCCTCCTGTCAAAAAGATTTTGTCCATTAAAAAGAGGGATTAGTGGGGATATTTAAAGGTTGAGGAGGATGGGCTCGATTGCAAGTTAACTCACAATTAGAAAGATTTAAGGGGGCTTCAGCCCCCATCTAATGGATAGATGGGGGTGGTGGAGACCCCACAATGCGAAAGAGAACATATGATGTAGACCTTAATAAAGTTGTTGCTAAGACATTCAAGTTCCTAAGAAACCACGACGTGCCAAAGCACTGGAGCAAGACCAAGAACGAAAGATATGATGTGCACTTGATACTTGTTCTCTATGTCCTGTTTTGCATGGCAGACAAGAGCTACAAGCGATTTAGGAGGCTTGTGGAGTCTTGCCCTCCGCTAAGTCTCAGGCTTAAAACCTTTCCTGATTCTTCGACGCTGTGGCGTGCATGGCGACGCATTCCGCCACGCTTTTACCGCAAGCTTGTCCAGCTAAGCGGCAAAGGCGGCAGAGACAAGTGCATAGCACTTGACCCTACCCATTTCCAGATCAGCAGGCCCAGCGTAGCATACTGTAAGCGCACAAAGAGGGTGCTGGAAAGGGAGCCGAATAGGAAGGTCACTATAGCAACAGGAACTCGAAGCTTAAGGATTATAGACGCTGTTATCTATGCTTATCCTAGGAGGAATGGCTTAGATGACCTTGATAAGTTGCTTGGGTCATGGGTAAAAGGGAAGAGCATAGTAGCAGATACTGAATTTGATGCTCAGGAGCGCTTCCATGACAAAGTGCTTGAACTTGGAGGGAAAGGCGTTGCTCCTTTGAGGCATAAGGAGGTTCTTGTGCATAGGACAAAAGGGTCGCGACGCAAGCAATTGCGTCGGAAATGGCCTGGGAGAAGCTACCATAGAAGGTCACTGACTGAAACTGCGAATAGCATGCTCAAACGAGGCATGGGAGAAACCTTACGGGGGAAGTCCGTCGGCATGCAGGCAAGGCACTTCTATATGAAGTGCTTTACGCATAATATGTTGGCGAGGGGTTAAGATGGAACTTGCAATCGAGCCTCAGAACCACCATATTTATAAAGATTGTAGTGATTTTACAAGCTATGGCTGTGTCAGTTCTATCGATGATTAGTGAATCCTTGTCAGGATTCTTTACCGAGATTATCATTGCCTTTCTCATCCTCGTTGTAGGATTCACTCTTGGCAGGCTTCTTGGCAGGCTTATCGAGCGCGGCCTGAATGAGATCGAGATAAATTTTCTTGCGAAGCAGGTAACGGGATTGGGAGTTCCGATTGAGCAGGCGATCGGAGGCATTGTGATGTATGGAACGTATGTCATCACGATTCTCCTTGTTTTTGACAAGCTGGGGATAGGAGCGTGGGCATTCACTTTCATTGGCGGAGCGGTTGTTTTCCTTCTCATTGTTTCAACCCTGACGGCATTGAAGGATGTTCTGCCCAACCTGCTGGCATGGAGTATCCTGAGCAGGCAGGGCATCAAAGAGAATTCCAGGATTGCTGCGCAGGGGATTGAGGGGAAGATTGTCCACTTCGGCCTTGTGCAGACGCGTGTTGAGACAAGGAAAGGGGATTGCTACATCGTCCCAAACCGGCTGTTGAGAGGGCAGATTATTCAGAAATTGTAGATTGCGCGAAAGAGTATACGCCGATTGCGCAAAGATTACAGGGCAGTCAATTTCTCAAGAGAACTCACGACATTCCACAGCTGCGTTCGTATGTACGACTGCATGTTTGAGTCATCTGCGAGGTCTTCAAGCTCATTCAGCGCTTTGTTGATCTTGATAGAGGATTCCTCACCGCTTTCCAGGATTGTGACAGTTCCCTGCACTCTCAGGCGTATGTTCTTTGGAACAGCCGCATCATCCTGCAATGTTTTCAGGATTTCGATAATCTCAATAAACTGGTTCATGGTTCCTTTTTCATAGCACCGAGCACTTCGGCTTGGAGCTCCTTGGCCCGCTTTCTAAGAGTTTCCTCCTGCTTTTCGATTGATTTGATGCGAAGGTCTGCTATTTTCTTTTTTTCGGCAATATCATCAGTAAGGGAGGTTTTCTTCTTGAGGACCATGATATTTCCGATGAGCTTGTAGGCTTCATCAACAGACTCAAGCTCTTTTTGGGCTGCGTCCAGCTCAATGCGCTGCGATTCAAAGCTCTGCTTCTGGGCAAGAAAGTTCTGCAGGCTCTGCTCGAACTGCTGCAGTTGCTCTATTTTCTGCTGTGTTGATTTATCGGCCATGTTACCGCGCCTTTACCTGTGTAGGCTTGGATCTCGGCTTAAAAAGCATCTTTGAGCCGCAATACTGGCATCTGATCCGCTTTCCAAGGCTTTCAAAGCCTATGCGCTTATTGCAGGTAAAGCATTTATAGGATGTCATTTAGGCTCCGATGTTTTTCCTGAAGCTATGACTGTCTTAATAGAGTCATAAGCACGGGCAGTGAAGACTGACTTGCATTTACGGCAGCTCCAAATGCCAACTGCTTTGCGCCTGACTGCAGGAGCCTTGCAATAGGGGCAGACGTGCTTTCGCCTGAGAATTACTTCAATTTTTTCGACGTTTTTTCTGACCTTGATTCCGTAGCGGGCTCCAAAGCGTCGTGTCGTGTTAGCCATTGTTCAACTGGGGCTGCCCGGACTTTCACCCACAGGCTTTGAACCGGGATCGTCTGGTCCCAAACCAGAAAGGATTGACCAAGTTACCCCACAGCCCCGATATGGATTCACAAGAATAGGAGGCGGTTTATAAAGGTTTCTATGCTTGGTTTTTTGCGTTTTTAGGAAGGTTGATTAGGGTAAAGGAGTATAATGGAGTCTTAAAAAGAAAAGAATTTTGTAATCATGCGGCAAGCAGTGAAAGAAGATAGGGCATCGCTTGGTCTGGGATTACGGGCTCTTTATGTTTATCGCCCGAGTAGGGATTAATAGAGAATAATCTTGTCCTGTTCTTTTTTGGCTTGCCGACGATAATATTATCCACCCCCTGATGAATGAACGCCTGAGATAAATAATGCTCAAATTTATGGGAGATAAGTTCTGGGTGCATATCAACATAGCATTCAAGGTTTTTCTCTCCATTCGTGACTGTAATGATTTTGTGGGGAACTTTTCCTTTGATGCTTTCGATATGCGAGATCGCCACTAAATCTATCCTATAGCGGTCTGGGAACGCGCCAGCGAGTACTCTGTCAACTACCATTCCTACAGCTTTAACAATATACCCCGTACGCGGCCTTTTAGGCTTCGCGGCGTTGAAATCAAGAGCATAATAATCAGTTAATGAAACCAGGCCTTCGTGATGGGATGCACTCAAATTCTTCATTTCAAGCAGCATGTCACGTGGAGTTGTGAGTAACTCGGCATCGGGCCAGCCTACATATTGCATTGCTTTAAGGTTGTTCTCCAACTCTTCTCTATGCATATTCTCCAAAAGGGTATATATCATTTTTTCGAGACGGTACATACATAGAAAGAATACTGATTTATTTAGTGACCTCCTCCCCGCACTAAAGTGCGGGGCTTCCTGACGTGAACGACGGCAGGCGCATCTGGTGTATGTCTGCCTGATTTCTTACATAGCTGTCGACGACATCAACCGTGTTGTAGCCGACGCTGCCAGCATAAGCTCCTGGGCTGAAGAAATGCCCCTGCGGATAGCGCAGCCGGAATTTCGGCTGCCGCCGAAATAATTGATAGCTCAGATTTCCTTTAAGCAACTGAAGCACTTTGCTTTGGCTCATTGACATTGGAGCTTCAACGCTTGCGTGGATGTGCTCAGGCATAACAAACAGTTCGCGGAAGAGGATATTATGCCTTTGCGCGGTCTCGCGCAAAATTTCTTCAGCTAGATTTTTATACTCTTCCTGCTTAAACATCTTGTAGCGGTACTTTGTGCACCATTCCAGATGATGCACGTTCACGTCGACTTTGTGGGCATAATGTTTCATTTCAAGGGTTGCCATTTTGCTCGCGCTCCGGCGAAGAAAGCTCACGCTAACTTGAGATGTTAGTGCGTGGCGCAAAAATTCGTTCGCCACGCATTTTTTTATTTTTGTAGTAGAAATAGTTTACTGAGCCATTCATCTCACGCAGTAAACTGCGGAGATTTCTGGCTCAACCTATTAAGATATGCAAAGCAAAGCATAAATAAGGGATAGGAGGTATGCGATTGTATGGCGATCAAACGCGTTCAAAACAAAATATTGGGTCATTACGCGAAGCTGGGGAGGGATTTTCCCTGGAGAAAAACAAAGGATCCGTACAAGATTCTCGTCTCTGAGGTGATGCTCCAGCAGACACAGACAGAGAGGGTTGTTCCGAAGTATTCGGCATTTGTGGAGAGATATCCAAATGTTTTTGCGTTGAGCAAGGCGAATGATAGGGAGTTGCTGCTGCTTTGGTCAGGATTGGGGTATAACAGAAGGGCAATCAGTCTCAAGAGAGCTTGCCAGGAGATTGTTGAGAGGT
This sequence comes from Candidatus Nanoarchaeia archaeon, assembly GCA_035290625.1. NCBI lineage: Archaea > Nanobdellati > Nanobdellota > Candidatus Nanoarchaeia > Candidatus Nanoarchaeia archaeon. The sequence continues at coordinate 15,613 of DATDTY010000049.1, read as the reverse complement.
TTGGAGGGGAATTTCCAAAGAATGAGGCGGATCTGCGGAGTTTGCCAGGGATTGGGCCGTATACCAGCAGGGCTGTTTTGGCTTTTGCGTTTAATAAAGCAGTTCCTGTTGTTGATACCAATATCCGGAGGATCTTGATCCATGAGTTTGGATTGGATGAAAGAATTTCTTTTATGGAATTGGAGAAGATTGCAAAAGAGCTTATCCCCAAGGGAAAATCAAGAATCTGGCATAATGCATTGATGGATTATGGAGCAATGGTTGCAACAGCAAGGAAGACTGGAGTCTCTTCACTGGGGAAACAAGGGAAGTTTGAAGGAAGCAGAAGATGGTACAGGAGCCAGATTGTGAAGATGGCGCTGAAAGGGAATCTTCGTACGCAGGATGTTTCAAAACAATTAAAGACGCCTCTCCGGTTTATTCGGGAATTGTGTTTGGAGCTTTCTGAGGAGGGGCTCATCAAGTTTAGGGATAAGGAGATTTGGGTCTAGAGCAATTCTTTTAAACTCGGCTTCTTTAACTGTTCGTATGGATGTGAAAAAAGGGCTTGAGGCAGGCATTATCGTCCTTGTCCTTTCGGCGTTTCTTTATCTTGGATTAGGGAATGCCTGGGAGTTCAAGGTCAAACATGACCATCCTTATGGCTATCTTGCCTCAGATTCCTTTCTGCACCAGAGCGTTGCAGATTATTTCAAGGAGACGGGGCAGGTAAAGATAACTCCGTGGTATGAGGTTGGTGGGCATAGAGGAGTGTATGATGTTCACCCTCCGTTTTTGTACTATATGTCTGCTGTTTTTTCAAAGGCAGCAGGGATTGAGGTGTATGACGGAATCTATTTTATAACAGTTTTGTTTTTTGCATTGACTGCACTTGTTTTGTATTTTGTTTTAAGGAGGTTTAACACGCATGCGGCGCTGATTGGGATTCCCTTTACCTTGCTGATTCTGACTGTTCCGTTTAATCAAGGGATTTGGTGGGGAAACTGGCTTTTTGTTGCTGGGGTGCTGTTTTTGTTTCTCAATGTATGGTTTCTTCAGAGGATTTCCGAGAGAGGGTTATGGAGGTTATTTGGGGTTAGCTTAGCCGCCACCTTTTTAGCTCACCCTCCTCAAGCAATATTTACTGTGTTCTTTATTATCTTATTTTTGTTATTTGAGTTCTTTGTATTTAGAAAGGATTTTTTTGTTGCTCTGAAGCCAGTCATTTTTGCGGGGATTGCCTCCTTTGCGCTTGCTGCGTATAACCTTGGAATTTTTTACAGGGGGTTTTATTTATTGCAGGGAGGATTGCAGACTGTGCGCGAAGGAACATTTGGGTTTAGGGAAGTGAATCTTGGATTGCTGGGATTTTGGGGGCTACTTGCGATTGGTGGGTTTTTTGTGTATATTATTTGGTTTTTAGCAAAACGGGATCGTGCTTCTTGGGTCATTGCTCTTTTCTCCCTGTTCATGTTTGCCATGAGCTATATGTATGTCATTGGTTTCGGAAAGAGAGCATATACGCACCGGTTTTACTGGTGGTTCTACCTTGCTTTTTTTATTGGGTTTGGAATCCATTTTGTTGTTAAAAACTTTATTTACAAGAAGTGGGATTTTCGACACTCTGCGGCTGTTGCTTTAGGCTTATTGCTGCTTTTTGGAGTTCCACTATTAAAAGTTACCAACGCAGGAAGCGGGCTTATGGATGGGTATACATGGGAGAGCCTGCTGTGGATCCGGGAGAATACTGATCCTGACTCATTTGTTTATTATTTCTATTCTGATGGCTTGAGCCAGGCTGCTGCGTTGTATAACTCGCACAGGGTTTCATTTAAGATCAATCCAAAGACTATGGATGAGGGAATCCAGCAGCAGAAGATATTTAGGAAGTATTTTTTTGGATTGGCAGACAGCTATCATGTGTACCTTTGCGAGTTTAATCTGCTTTCAGATGCCGGGTATTATCCCAACCACCTCAACCTGCAGCTCGTTGGAAACTCTACCTATGGCTGCACAAAAATGAAATACCAGGGGCTTGTCTATCCTCCAAAGGAGGTGGAGGAGAAAGATATCTGCACTGCACGTTACCTCTATTTTACCAAGAGCGCAGGGCAGCAAGTCCTTGCCCAGTATAACATGGCCATTGCGCAGACTCTTTTGCAGAAACCATGGATAAAGGAGATCTATTCAAATCCGCTGGTGGCGATATTAGAGAATGAAAACCCAGGAGATGACTGCCTTGGATAAAGATGTAGTTTCTATGATAAAGAAAGAATGCTTGTATCTGATTTATATAGTGTTGGGCTTGATTATTTTATTAAAGATTATTTTTTACAATGAATCGTTCTTGGTTACGACGAGGATTGCTGCCTTGTTGTGGTGGATGTTTATTTTGCCGGGGTGGAGTTTAATGCTTTATTGGCAATCGAAGTTGGATTTCCTGGAAAGGGTTGTGATTGGGGCAGGTATAGGCATTGCTGTGTTTGGCGTGGTTGGATATAATCTGTCGATTATCGGATTGGATTTGAAGTATCATTCAGTGATTATACCATTGGTTATGCTTCTGGTAGGTGGTTGGATCATATGGAGATCTGCAAGCAGGAGGGAGAGCAGCATATAACTCTGCCCGCGCGTTCTCAGAATGTCGTTGTGACAGCAACTCCTGTTATGCTGAAGGTAGTTCCAATGGATTTATCATCAACCCGGCGGTGAAAGAGTTCGATGTTAAGCCCAGGATAGAGGCTTTTAGCTAGTGATAGGCTGTACTCGCCTCGTGCCTCATCAAGATTGCCTGTATCAAGGAGTATGAATTTCTGCTCTGCCTTCAGAGTTGCCCATACTTCGTCATTCCATGTAAGAGGGTAGTTGATGATGGTTTTTTGAGTCATGATGAAGCGCAAATCCTTGTCAAAATACTGGCTGCCTGCCCCAAATTCAAGATCAAGCCAGGAAATATCGAATGGGTGATTAATGCGGAGACCTGCATCGAGATTCTGCTTGAACATGTCTCGGTCGTAGATTGATTCTGCCTCAAGGAACCAGTCATAGCGCTCGGTTAACTCAGCATATCTGCTAAGAGTCAGTTGGTTTCTCAGCTGCGTTTCGCTGCCATTTCCAACAACATCCAAAAGGTTCCTGAATTTGTAGGAGACACTTTCAGTAGGAGTGTAGTCAACCTTGATGTCTGCTGTGCCTGTGAGGCCTTTGGTGCCGTTCTTCTCTGTGTAGGTCAGGCCTGCCATTAGTGAGCCTGAAAGGGTATCGGGAGGGGGTGGAGGGGGGGCTGGGAGAAGGCTTTCCAGCTCTGATTTTTGCTTGGAAAGCGCTTGTATCTGGAGCTCAAGGTCAGATATTTGGTTGTGTAGCTGCTCTTGGCTTGTTGCAGGCCGGATTTGGGATGTATTGGCTTGTTGCTTGGTGTATTGGCTTGTTGCCTGATGACTGGGGGCTATTGCTGGCCCTGCTGTTGGCCCAGAAGCGTAAGATGGAGCGGCATAGAGAAGGGCAGCGGCTGCCAGAGTGATGAATTTACTTGCATAGCTCTTTCTGGCTTTATGTGAAGTGGGGGGTTGCATGGCTAAGGGGTGGACAATTAGAAGGTTTAAGGGATTATATATCTTTGTTCATCAGAGTTCTTTATTTTTTTCTAGAAGTTTATTTTTGAGTAATAATCACAAAGAATAAACAAGTTTTTCTTGGTTTGAGAGGTTTGTATGAGGAAAATTTATATTTTTCTACAAAGACTTATCTTGGATTATTGAGGGAGTTGCGGCTCAGTAGAAAGTCTCGCTTTGCGATTGCCGCCGGTACTCAAAAATGCTTCACATTTTTGGTCGCTCCTTCGGGGCATTTCGGCTTGCATTGTACTTTGAATAAACCGACATCCCCCGAATGGGACTACCCCCTTGTCGGTCTGCATTTGAGCTGAGCAGGGCCTCACGAAGGGCGGCAATGACGACTTTCTACTGAGCCGTGTGTTGCCTTTTGTTTATGAAGACTCCTACCCCAATCAAGAGAAAAAAGACGATAGCTGCTGCAGCCGACAATGAGGCATATTTGAGGCTCAGCCAGTAGGCAAATGAGGGAATGATGCCAATTCCAATAAAGAGGGAATAAATGGCCTTCTCGGCTTGGCTGAGGGGTGATTTCAGCAGGATGACATACACAGGAACAGCATAGAGGAAGAGTGTGAGGATGGACCTAATTCCTGAAGGCCCAAAGAGGGCAAACGCCAAGCCTAATGCCAAAGCTGCAAGAATTGCCGGAATGGGGGGTTTATTCAGCAAGCTTCACCACCCTGATATTGCCTTTATCATACAGAAGTGTTGCATTTTGGATGTTTTGGATAGCCCAGGCGTTGATGGAATCGAGGGCTGGTTGGCCGCCAAGCAAGCCAAGTTCTGAGTAATCAAGGAAGGCATAATTGGCATCAGAGAGGGAGAAATCCGGGAAAATGGGCTTTGTATCTGTGACCATATGCCTAAAGGAAGCTGCCTGGAGCCATTTCTTCTTGGTGTAGATTGCTGTGCCGACAAGGTAGACATCTGCGTCTTCGGGAAGGTTGGCTCTCATCCACTGGGCTGCCTCAACTTGAGGAGGGGTAAGCCTTCCATAGCCTGCATAGGCTCCTTTGAGTTGGGTATAGGCATTTGTTCCTAATGTGAAAAGCGAAAAGAGGATGAGTACTGCTATAGTCCCAATCTTTATTATTTTTTTATTATTTTCAATTTTGAAAAATGAAGTTGAGGCCGAGAGTACGCCAAAAAAACCAATGACTGCAATTGGGTAGAGAAGCATTGCCTCTGCCTCCATAAAGCGCTCTGCCCTGCCTAATCCAAAGACATTTGAGTGCATGACAAGGTAAAGGGTTAGGAACATGGCAAGAAGCATGAGATCTGCTGGATTTCTTCTGTAAATGGTAAAGATAAGCCCTAGAATAGTAAGGAGGATAAGGAGATATGAGAACCGATTTCCGTGCATCTCCGTGAATTGATAGTAGGAAGGAGAGATGCCTTCAGGCTTCTCATTGCCATACCAGTAAAGGAGACGACCATAGGGCTTCTCTTGTTGCAATGCTGCCGAAATTGGATTCTTGTAGATAGAGCCTTTTCCAAAGGGGAATTGATAGAACGGGGCAATGAGTAGCACCAATATCAAGATTGAGAATACTATGTGTTTTATATCCGGTTTTAGATTTGAGGGAATTTTTTTTTCTTTTAAAAAATAAAAAACAACGAAGAAGAACGTTGCAATCGCTGAGACAAAGATGGCTTGGGGGTGGAAATAGAACTGAAGAGCAATCAGAATTGATCCAAGATAGAGATGGATGGTCTGCTTTTTTGTGACATAGAGATAAAGGCTTGCGAGGAACAAAGGAACAAGGCCAAATGAAAGGACTTGGGGATATTGGCCGAGGATATACCATGAGATATCTCTTGAAGAGAAGAGGAGTAGGGTTGATGTGAGCAGGGCTGGAAGGAAGCCGTAGATGGCTCGCATGAGGATATAAGAGGTGAAGATGACCGCTGCCGACATCAAAGCTATGTAGATCTGGGCTGGAATCTCTCTGGAGCCGCCATAAAGCTCAAAGATTGCCTGATTTGTGTGGTACTGAGGAGGATACCACAGCTTGCCTGCGTTGTTCTTGCCATATCTGAAGGAGAAGAAATACGGAACGTCAATGATTGCCTTATTCTTGTATGCCATGTAGTCTCCTAAGCCAAAATGGGTTGATGAGTCAACATCGCCAAAAGGAGTGTGGTTTTGCTGGAATGGGAGGGTCCAGAGCCAGAATGCTGCGAGGAAGAGCGCAAGGAGGAAGACTGATTCGATAATTGAGTTTTCCAGCTTCATAGAGGCCAAAAAGGAACTGGGGTTTAAAAGAATTGCTTAGAAATCTTTATAACTCATGCGAGGTTTGTATGACTATGAATCCTATCCTCATTGTCAAGATTGGAGCTGTTGGAGATGTGCTGCGCACAACTTCCCTGCTTCAGGGATTGAAAGAGCATTTTCCTGGCAACCCGATATGGTGGGTTACTTCTCAAGGTGGCATGGAGCTGCTGAAGAACAATCCTTTCATCGGGAAGATTATCTTATGGGATGATGGGGGATTCACAGATTTGGCTGCCAGCGCATACTTTAGGATTATTATTTTAGAGGAGGATGAAGAGGTTTGCAGGTTTGCATCTGGCCTTACAGGAGAGAAGGTCGGATATATCTGGAAGGATGGAAAAGTGGTGCCAACTTCAAGCGCTGCTGAATGGCATGCAATGTCTGCTTTGGGCAAGAAGCCGAGGAATGACGAGCTGAAAAAGGCAAACAGGAAAACCTGGCAGCGGATCATGCAGGAGATTGTTGGGATCAGGCCAAAGCAGTTTGATACCCTTTTGTATTTGACAGAACAGGAGAAGGTATTTGGAGACGGCTTTGCAAAGAAGAATGGAATTGAGAAGGATGATCTGGTTATTGGCGTGAATACAGGAGCTGGCGGAAGGTGGCCACTAAAAATATTATCAGAGGAGAAGACCATTGAGTTGATTGAAAAAATTAAGAATGAACTCCATCCAAAAGAAATAAACAATTCAAAAAACAAAAAAACAAAAAAACAAATTAAGATAATTTTATTAGGCGGCCCAGAAGAGGCTGGGAGGAATAAGAGGATTGCTTTTGGGGTTAGCGGGGTTATTGATGCGGGTTGTGATAATGATTTGAGGCAGTTTGCCAGCATTGTGAACATCTGCGATGTTGTGGTTACGAGTGATAGCCTTGCGATGCATATCGCCATAGCTTTGAGGAAGATGGTTGTTGCGTTTTTTGCTCCGACAAGTTCTGCCGAGATTGAATTATATGGGATGGGGGAGAAGGTGGTTCCTCGCGGCGGATGCGTCTGCTGCTATAAGAAAGACGGGCTTGCAAAGCCGAGCTGCAATGATATGCTTGAGGTGGATGATTTTATTGAGGCCTTGAAGAAGGTGATTCGGTGAAAACATTTGTTGTGGTTCCTACCTATAATGAACTGGAGAATATTGAGAATCTTTTGGAGGAGATTCTTAAGCATGAGGTTGAAGCCGTAGTAGTAGATGATAATTCCCCTGACTGCACATGGAAGGCTGTTGAGGATGTCTCAAAAAGAGAGCCGAGAGTTCATCTGCTTCGCCGTATGGAGGAGCGCGGCAGGGGCAATGCCGGAAAAGCTGGGTTTCTCTACGCTCTGGAAAAAGGCGCAGAGCAGGTTGTTGAGATGGATGCTGACTTTTCCCATAATCCAAAAGATATTCCGCGGCTGCTGGAGAAACTGAAGGAATGCGATGTTGTTTTGGGATCGCGGATGATTCAGGGCGGGGAGGAGGTCGGAAGGGGGATTATCCGAAGAATTGTGACAAGAGCAGCTAATCTGTATATCCGCTTCCTTTTGGGGTTAAAGGCCAAGGACTGCAATTCCGGGTTTCGTGCATTCCGGAGAAAGGTGTTAGAGGCAATCGCTCCTGGAATACGGGCTCAAGGGCCTGGAATTGTGCAGGAGGTGTTGTTTAAAGCGCATCTCAAGGGGTTTCGCATTTGTGAGATTCCTATTGTATTTAAGGATCGGACATCCGGGGAGTCCAAGCTTGGATTGAAGCAGCTCGCCCAGGGCTATACATTGATCCTGAAACTCAGGCTGATGCGCCTTTTCGGGAGGATATAAGTTTTTAAAGATAGGGATAACACATAACATATGTCCTTTATGCAACGGGTAGTATCGAGCAGGTTCTGGGTCTTTTCAATCGGAGGCGGTTTAGGAGCAATAGTCAATTGGGCCATTACTGTAGCGCTCACTGAGATTCTGCTGATTCCCTGGGAGGCGTCTTATGCTGTTGGGTTGAGCATTAATTTGCTGCTGAATTTCTTTTTTAATATGATGATAACTTTCAGAAAACACTCAGAGGCTTTAAGGAGATTTGTGAGGTTCCTTGCTGTTAGCATTTCCACAATCCTTCTTAATTATGTGAGCTCTGTTGCGCTTGAGAATATTTTGGGAGCAGTGATCTCATTTCGGTTTAATTACCTCGTGTCGATTATCCTGGTGACATGCGGGATTGCTGTCGTGAACTATAAGCTCAACAAATGGTGGGTGTTTGCATGAAAATCCTTCTTTTTCGGTCAGGTGGGATCGGTGATGTGCTGCTCTCAACGCCATTGATACGGGTGTTAAAAAAACAGTATCCTGACGCTTCGATCTCGTATCTTTGCGGGAGGTGGTCTGCAGGCGTGTTGGAGAACAATCCCCATGTCTCAGAAGTTATCCCTGTTGACGACTCAGTCTTTTTCAGGTTTTTCAGCAGGCTCAGATTGATTCCATTGATTTTCAAGATCAGGAAAAAGAGATTTGACATGGTTTTTATTTTGGATAAATCCTGGCATTTTGGATTGCTGGCTAGGCTCTTCGGGATACCGGTTCGGGTTGGCTTTGACAGATATGGAGAAGGGAAGTGGAATACCAAGAACGCGCAGTATACGGGAGAGAGCTATGAGGGGGATATGTACCTTCAGTTGGCTCAGGCAATTGGGATTTCGGTGCCAAAGAAGTATTCGCTTGAGATGTTTTCTTCCAAGGATGAAAGAAAAAACGTTGAGAGATTTTTGAGAGAGAAAGGTTTGGCTGGAAAAGAGTTGATCGGCATTGCTCCCGGAGGGGCTGTGAATCCAGGCCAAAAGGCGCTGTTCAAGAGGTGGCCATTGGAGAGTTACAGAGAGCTTATTTCACAATTACAGAAGAAAAAGAGGGTATTCTTGATATTTGGCGGAAAGAATGATGAGAAGGTTGCAGAGGCATTAACTCATAGTGGTTTGATTGATTGCACGGGATTTTCATTTGGAGAAACCTATGAGCTCATGAAAAGATGCAGAGTGGTGGTAACGCATGACTCCGGGCCTTTGCATATTGCTGCTGCATCTGGAACAAAAGTTATAGCCTTATTCGGGCCTACGCCTGCAAAGCGGTTTGCTCCTAAGAATGCTGTCGTCATTGAATCTGATGTTAAGGGATGCCCGTGTTATGATGTGTATGGGAGGTTTGGAGATCGGGCTGGAGCCTGCATGAGCAGGATTTCTATATCTTCGGTCCTACAAGCTTTTTTAGGAATTCGTTTTTTTTAGAAGTTGGTTGGGGGTGTGTTCTTCCTTGAAGAGAGGATGGTCTTATCGAGTATGAATAACGAAGCTGCTCCGGCAAATATAAATCGGATAATAAGCAAGAGGAGAAATACTGAAGTTGCAATGGATATGTTTACTCCAAGCTGCGCAAAAATCAGGACGCCCAGAGATTCTCGGATCCCTATTCCACCAAATGTCAGGGGGATTGTGGATGCTATTCCTAGCAAAGCTCGGATCACTACGGCATGGAATATAGATATCTGGACACCGTATCCTAAGAAGAGTATGAATAAGGTTAGCCCAAATAAGATTCCATTCAGGAGGGAAATCCCTAGATTTATAACAAGAGTTTTTTTCTGAATTTGTATATATCCTGCAATCAAATCTAAAAATAAGATGATTTTGTGGGTATATTTCTCTGGAAAATACTTTTGTGCCATTTGTTTTCCTGTATAGAAAAATACAATTAAGGAGACAGTAACGAGAGCCAAGAAGAAGGAAGATATGATGACGGCTTGGGATGGTTGAAGGAAGATGTATAGACCAAATGTTGCAAAGAAGGTTGTGGAGAGAAATATGATACCTTTCTGAATTGCAACAATCTCGGTTGCCTGCATCCCTGTTGCGCCCCCCTTCCTTAAAAAATAGATAAGGGATAGTTCTCCAAATCTGCCTGGAACAAACACTCCTACCACCAAGACTGCAAATGTGTATTTTAATAATTGCGGGAATTGTATCTTTACATTTAACGGGTATAGTAAAATACGAATATTATAGGCTGCTATAACTAACGATATAAAGGATGTTATGACTGCAAGGAGCAAGAATATTGGATTGACAGCAGTTATCTGATTTATGATGTTGGCAAGCCCTACTTGTGTGATAAGTATAACTAAGATAAGTGTCCCTACGAAGACTTTTACCAGATCGGATATTTTTATTCTCATCTTTTATTTTGTATTCTATAGATAAGATAGTAAGACAGCATTAAAAAAGCTGTGAAAAGGGTTATTAACAGTCCTTTCAAGAAGGAGGTTGGGAGATAACTTAACCCCAGACGTCCTTGAGCGTTTCCCAAGTATATTGCCGTATTGATGCCATTAGCCCTATATTGCTGGAGCCTATTTTTCCCAAGCGTTGCCCTCCATCCTTCAAACATGAAGAATTTTTCTGCAAGGACAAGGAACTTTGCATTGGAGTTTATTCTAAGACCGTATTTGCTAGGGGAGTATTCTATAAATTCAACTTCTGAAGCTTCTAGTGCTTTTTTTCTTTCTTGGAGACTTAGGAGAAGAGAGTTTATATCACTATCAGTCATGGCAAACGTCTCATTGAGGATGTTAGGAAGAAGTATGCCTCCTTGGCTTACGTATGCCGCAAGTAAAAGCCCTGAGTCGGCCGTAATTGCATTTTGCGTGAGTATAATAGCAGAAAACTGACTAAGCTCCTCAAACGAATAATCATTGATACTATCTCTCCCATGGATAATGACTGTTGTCCTCGGATCAAATGATTCCTTCAACATTAGGGTATATACCATTGGTTTTATCTGCTGCCCTAATATCAGGATGCTGTTATCCACAAGATATGCCCGAGGAAGCCACTCTTCATTCAAGTAGAGGTATGGGCCCGATTCCCTACAGTCTGAATACAGGCAATCTGGCATTTCGTCAAGAAGACGAAGCCCTGAGATATTCACTAGATTTTCCGAGTAAAGATATTTTGTATTCAGCATTCCAAAGAACTTTGCTGGATCCCGATTTGCAATGCCCAGATATTCATTGAAGTATTCTGGAATCCAGACTGTGATCAACCCCATTAATACTCCTTTCCCAAATTTTGCTCCGTAATTGGCTCCTTTTCCACCTATCATGAATTGATCTACCTTGTGGACGCGGAATATGTCTTTGTCATTAGCAAATCTGTTCCACATTGGGTTTGTTTCCATCTCCTTTTCATAGTTTATGAAATCATGATAATCATAATAGCCAAAAGCAACAATGTCGATTATGAGTGCAAGGATTGCCATTACGGATATGATCTTTTTTTGTCTCTTGAACCTGGCAGTTATATAGGTTAGGCCCATTCCCGCAAGAATCGCAATTCCAAATGTGAATATATAGTATGCACGCTCAACGTGGTGAATTTTTCCAAATCCGGGAACGAATTTCCAGAACAGATAATAATATGGTGATCCTGATGCGATAAGGAGCCCTGAAACTGCTATGAGTATTCCAAAAATGACCATCCGCTTACGGATAAGGAAGAACGAGGCTGCTGCAAGGAGTACTGCTGCAATCCCCACTTTTAATGATTCACTCCCTCTATGAAAGAACATTCTATTCAGAAGTTGCCCTGCATCAACCTTGGTTATTTTCTTTCCAACGGATTCTTCAAAGGTATAATCCCCTGACTTGCTACTGATATCGCTGAACTCAAGCAAAGGGATGAGCTTGACTGCGATTAGACCAAAGAAGAAGAGACTCATGACGGTCCCTATCAAAGCCATCTTTATGATGTGACTTTTGATATTTTTTCCGATAATAAACACGAATCCGAATAAGATTATCACATCTGAGAAGAATAAGAATACATCAACTCCACCTCCGTGGAAGGCAAATGCCATGAATAATCCCGCAAGCATAGAATAGCCAATCCAATTTTTTTTTGTGTAGTATGCCTTCATAAGCATCAAGAGTATAAGAGGCAACCAAATGATGGTATTTGCCCTAAAATGCCACGTCTTGTTCCAGCCTACAACCGGAATTGTTCCCATCCAGATTAAACCTGATACAACTGCCGCATAACGAGACTCTTTTTTAAGAATGTATATCATCAAGAGGTACATGAATAGCCCGCTGAGGAATGTATTCAATATTGTCATGAAATTAAGGAAGGCTGAGGCTGAGAAAGGAAGGAATATCTGGAATAGCGTTGTGAAGTATAAAACAGGATATTGGGAATTGACGAAGAACGGCATTCCCCCCATATACGTGTCGGTCCACAGAGGAAATTGATGATATTGTTTAAGTATCCTCCCCATATTGATGGTGTAGGTGTAATCTACATTAAGGACGTCGCTGTTTGGGACGCTTGCGGGAGAGAGAAACTGTCTTTGGAGCAGGATGGCTATTGCTAACAAGAATACTGCCGCTAGAACATGGTTCTTTGCCTCTTCCGAAAACAGTTTATAGCCCATTTTCTTCTTTTGCTGTTTGTCCTTGCCTTCTTTTTCTTATTCTTGTTGAGAGATAGATTAGGAGGAGCAGTATTGTAAAGAGAGTCACGATGGCAGAATATAAGATGGATTTCATGATGAATTTAAACTCTATTGTATCCTCCTCGTTCAAGGGCACTGCAGTGATTACCCCGTCAGAAACGTACAGGGGAACTTCTTTATCATCGGCAAATGCGTGCCACCAAGGGTAGAGAGAGAATTTCTCACTCATTACCAAAAATCCGCCTGATTTTGGGAGACTTACCCTTATATCATCAAATGAATTTCTGACAATTTTATTATCTTCGATTGGGTCGATGGGGGTAGCAAGGGTTTTTAGGAACATGGATATTTCATTAGGATTAGCATTCGTTTCTCCGGAAAGGATGTTAGGGAAGATTGTGCCTCCTGCGGCAATATATTGTGAAAGAGCATTGGGTGGTGAGTTGCCGACGGATCCCTGAGTTAGTAAGATAGCATCAAATCTCTCAAGGAAGCCTAAATCATACTGGTCTATTTTTTCTTTTGGGCCAAGCACTACAATTGTTGTGGATGTTTTAAAATCTGGGCTGATCAACAAACTGTACATGACATTTTTTGCAGCTGACGTCTCGCCCACGACGAGGATTGCGTGATGCGCGATATATGCTCGTGGTAAGAAAAGTGTATTTTCGTAAAGATAAGGTCCCCATGCTTTGCGTAATCTTTCATGGGGATCACAGGCAGTGCAAGGAGGGTATTCTTTTACCAATTCTAAGCCGCTTACATCGATCTTATTTTGGGCGGTTACCCATTTGACGTTCAGCAACCCCCATAATTTTGCTGGGTTTTTGTTTGCGATGCTTAAAAACTCATTTAAATATCGCGGGTCCCAAGCTGTTTCGGCTCCAAGGATATGCTCGAGCTTTAGGGGGACGGTGTAGAAATCAGTTGACCAATCAATACCATTTGTTTCATAGGTGTGTATTCTGAAATAGCCAGGCCTCTCGCTGAGGTCTTTTAGGATAGGGTTTTTATTTACTGCGTCTTCATAATTAAAGATGACCTCGTCCCTGTAAGGAGTATGACCAAAAACCAGAAGATTGAGGATTAAGAGGGACAGTATTCCTGTATAGATAGACCAATAGGCTTTCTTTGAGAGAAGCGGCCATTTTGATTTTATGGACGAGAAGAGATGTTGTGACCCTAATCCTGCCAATACGGACCATGCAAATACGAATATAACTACTGTTCTTGTGAGATAACGAAATCCTCCAAAAGGTGGTACATATTTCCATAACACGTAAAAGACAAATGATCCGGTCACCAGAAATAATGAAAGTATTACCACAAGTATGAGGTACAGGGTTATCCTCTTTTTTGGTTGCTTCCAGATGGCAAAACATCCTAATATAAATGCAACAATACCGATATTCTGGTCAAATCCTGTGCGGTGTATTTTAGGGATTCCTTCATAGATTGGCTCTATAAGTCGCGTAAAGAATTGGCGCGGCTGGATATCTCTGCTTGAGGCGGTTTCCCAAGGGAGTTGCAGGCGCTGTGTCTGTTCTAACGTTTCTTTTGTGGGTATGATACGATGGGCTGTTAAGCCAAGCAGGACAACTGCTATAAGAAAAAAGATGTATACAGCTTTTGCGACTCTTTTCTTCATATTTTTTCCAAGAATGAATACAGGGAAGTATAATCCAAAGATAAGAACTGTCCAGATCATCACTTTTAAGTCCGGGCCTGAATATACTTGGAGGGAGAAGAGGATTCCAGTCATAATTGAATAATAGACCCAATCCTTCTTTTTGCAGGCTTTTATTGTGAAGAGGATAATCAGAGGAACAAAAGGGTATGCCGCTAGAGTGGAGAAATGGGTTGTCTGGAAATGCTCCATGAGCCAGCCATTGAACATGTAGGTGAACGCAGAGATTATGGCAAATTGAGGTCTGATGTTGAGTGAGACCATTAATGAGTACATGGAGATCCCGGCAAATGCTATATTCAAGACCAAGATGAGTTTTAAGGCATCGAGTGCCGGAAGGAAGAAGATGAGATTCCAGGGGAGGTAGAGCAGGTCAGCTGAATTAGGGCGTGCCCAGAACATGTCCCCGGACATGAGATAAGGGTTCCACATAGGGTAGAAATCTCCATATTCTAGGATTGATTCTTTTATGATCTCCCCTTTTGCGGTCCTGAATAGCAGATCACTTCGGTAGGTTTCTCCTGGGTCAAGATATGTATGAAGGTAGAAAAATGGCAAAAGAGCAATTATAAGTAAGGGAATCCCATGGGTACGATGTGCTCTCTTCAATATCTCCGTTATATTTCCCCACATAGAAATCGTTAAACACCCTCTATTTAAAAAGCTTAGTTACTAGCGGTTAAGTCAACACGCGTGTGTTGACTTTCTTTGATTGTAGTGGTAGAACCATAGCCCAAAGAATGCTTGAGCGCCTCCCAAACTCTGGAATGTGCTGAACCACTTAACCCTTCGTTTAATCTCTCTATTCAGCCTCTCAATGATCGCATTCTTGCCAATGCCACTGTCAACAATATGCCTTTTCTTATGCTCTCTCCAGTTCCAGCCCATGACTTTGTAGATGGCAGCAGGATACTGCCAGAGGCCATCAGTGGTTATCTTGTCTGGCCTAACTCCGTGGTTGTTCTTGAGTGCCATCTCAAGAACCTGTTTTGCGTCCTTAAACAGATGCGTATCACTGATATGCCACCCAAGCACATAGTCCGTATCTGCGCAATAGACAACCCATAACCAGTACCCACTTCCCTTAATCTTGATGTAGGTCTCGTCTGCATGCCATGCTGTTGTTGCAGGTATTTCCCGTCTATAAAGCGTTCTCTTTGCTGCTCTGATCCATTTGCGTACAGCTTCGTGGCTGACCACAACATTGAACACCTCCTTAAGAAGCTCAGCAATCCCACGAAGTGAGATTGCTTTGCGCAGGTCTGTGTATATCTTAACTGCAAAACTCACTACGTTACTAAAGATTCTCCTATGGGGCAGGTCGCTTGTCCAGAGAAAGCGGTATCCGCATTGCCTGCATCTGTATCTTTGGATGCCTTGCTTGTTCTTTCCATCTCTATACCAATGCTGTGCTTCGCACCGCTTGCACCAAGGCACAAGCGAACCTTTTTTATAGCTAAAGCTACTCAGATCTGTCTGTATCATTTGATCTTCCTCCGAAGGATAGCACAGCTTCAACGCTTTTTGGCTATCCTTCGGTTTTCTTTAAGAAAAAGGAGATTTTATGTTTTCCCACTTAAGTTGACTTAACC
>DATDTY010000048.1 GCA_035290625.1 Candidatus Nanoarchaeia archaeon | reverse complement strand
CTCTTCCTGGAGCATCACATCATGCAGGTTGGGATCAAACTTCCCCTTTGCATTGATTGGAGCCACGCCAGACTGCTTCAGGAAATGCCAGAACTGGCCGTAGATCATCTGCATCCCCCTAGCAAACTCTGTCTCTTCTTTGCACTCTTTTAGGCCATGCTCAAAGCTGTCGATGATCGGAAGCAGCTTTCTGATGAACTCTTCTTCGGCATATTTCCGTAAGAGCTCGGTCTCTTTCTTGTTCCGCTTCATGAAGTTCTCAAACTCTGCCTGAAGGCGCTGGAGGGATTCGGTAAGGTCAGCTATCCTCTGGTCTTTTTCTTGGTCTTTTTCTGCGAGAGGGGTAGGCACGGGCTTCTCCTCCAGAGTATCCTCTTTTGTCTCTTTTGTACCCCCACCGCTATACTCCTTATCCTCCTGGGGCTTCGCTGAACCTTTTGCTTTCATCGTCACTCGATCTGAACCCTTTTTCTTTTGTGCTCAAGTTCCTTTAACTTCGGAGCCTCGATCCTGAGTATGCCATTTTTGAAGGATGCCTTTGCCTGGCTTGCATCGATCTCACTCGGGAGTGGGATCCTCCTATAGAATTTGGACATCCTGTTTTCGTAGCTTGAGAAGCCTTCTTTCTCATGCTTCTTCTCTATCCTGTTTTCAGCCTTAACCTCTATGCTGGTATCAGTCACATTGAGCTCAATGCCGTCTTTATCGACCCCTGGCAGCTCAATCGAAGCTACAATGCCTTTTTCTGTCTCCTTCAGATCAGACACAGGAGACCTGAAGCTGCTCCATTGCAATTCCTTGCTCTTATGGCTCTTAAACATCCTTGCAAATACCCTGTCCATCTCTTCATGCATCCTTGCTATCTCCTCAAATGGGTCAAATCTCATGTTTTTCACCTTTCTGTTGATTTAGAGTAAACCAATACGATATGTAGTAAACAGGTAGTATTTAAACTTTATGGATTTGTTGGGGGCTCAGTAGAAAGTCATACGGCATCGGGCTCGCTTGCGATGGCGTTTGTGTTTGCTGACACCCCCGAAGGGGGCGACCCTCTGTCAGCAGTGCAGCTAAATCTGAAGAAGCTCGCAAAAATGATGCCGGACTTTCTACTGAGCCTGGTTTGTTGGGGGCTCAGAATGCTCTACAGCAGCCGGGAAACCTTCTGCAAATCCCTGTTCATAAGATGAGTGTATATTTGGGTAGTGGCCAGGCTCTTATGGCCGAGCAATGCCTGGACAACCCTCAGGTCAGCCCCTCCTTCAAGAAGATGCGTTGCAAAGCTATGGCGCAGTGTGTGCGGGGTAACGTGCTTACGGATCCCTGCTTTTCTTGCTGCGTTTTTTACTGCCTGCTCAATGCTTCTCGCGTTGTAGATGCCCTGGCTTGAAGAGAAAACCAGGCCAGAGCTTTTCGAACCAAAAAGCAGGATCATCCTTTCAAGTTCCGGATGGAGGAAGAGAATCCTGTCCCTGGAGCCTTTGGTGACTTTCAGGTGAATGGTCTTTCTCTCGCGGTCAATGTCCTCCCACTTGAGATTCCTGGCTTCATCCAGCCTCATGCCGCTGTAATACAGGGATGCAATAAGCAGGCGGTGCTTCAGGTTATAGGTTGAAGACAGCATCTGCTGGATTTCGTCTTTTCCCAGGACAACCGGCTTCCTTCCGGAGTGCTTTGCCAATGGAATATGCTCAGGAAATTCATGGCGCAATACCTTTTGATAGAAGAACTGCAGGCTAAAATAGGCATTCCTGATGGCTGACCTGCTCTTGTCCGCATACCCCAACAGGAACTCCCTTGGCTCCTTGCCTGACTTCAGGTATCTCCCAACAATCGAGCCATACGATTTTCCAGTTCTCGGTGAATACTTTCTCAGCCTGATCTCTTCATCGAGCTTCTGAAGCAGGCTCTGCATCTCCTCTTCGGAATATCCCATCATTGGGGGGATGGCTATCATGTATATAAATGTTCGTAATAACCATCTGAGAGGCACTAAACAGGGTATAAAGGTGGATGAATAGGTGTTATACGACATTTGATTTTGGGGCTACTAAACAAAACATTTTTAACCTATAAACTTCAAACCAATATTATGGCAGATGAATTAATAGATATTTGTG
>DATDTY010000047.1 GCA_035290625.1 Candidatus Nanoarchaeia archaeon | reverse complement strand
CAGGATAGCTGTCCCACTTTTTATTTCGATGGGAACACAAGCTCTTTTTTTTATTTTTTTAAAGTTCTTGAGGTTTTTAGAGTAGTGTTATGAAGAGGGTTTAGTTTAAGTATCTCACGCGTGGTTGCCCAGAGGGTGCTGGATACTCTTCCGGCTTCCCTGAAAATCTCTTCGAGGTTGCCATCGGGCTCGGCTGCGAAAGTGATAGGGATAACCGACATATCCCCGGATGGGACGACCCCCTTGTCGGTTTGGAATCTTAGCATATAAGAGCCTCACGAATTGACGGCAACGCCATTTTCAGGGAAGCTTCTTCCACAAATTTTATATAGGCAGTTCGGCTCTCTACGCACATGGAATGCCAAGAGCCTGGATGCAGGGCTCCAGCTGTGAAGGACTGGAACGGAAGGAAAGTCTGCAGCGATCACTATGACAAGTATAGGGATGAGAGCATTAATTTCATGGATGACTCCTAGGTCATCAAACAACGCAAAGAATTGGGGAAAGTTTTTGGATTCTTAGTAATGTTATCAGGGCAGTTGTGTTGGTTCTTTAGGTTGGTAGGGTCGTCTTCTCTTTTTTAAAGCATTTAGGTAGGGTTGGCCCTAATTGAGAAGAATATTGCCCTTTCGTGGCATACGGCATCTCTGTTTCTTCTGTTAAAGGAGAGAAGATGAATTTGCATAATGGCTGTCCGTCTTTTATGATTATAGGGATATCTCTCACTCTAATTTCGAGTATTGCATGCCCTCCTTCTGCAATGTTTTCATGATTATAACCAAACCCGCTGTCGAAGAAGCCAGCGTAATGGATTCTGAACTCCCCGTTGCCGACATCATAAGGGAGCATCTCGGCAGCAAATGTTGTTGGGACTGCTATTCTTTGTTTTGTACAAAGCAGATAAAACCCGCCTTTTTCTAATTTCAATCTTTCACCATCGATTAGATCTGATACATGCTTTATTTCCCAGTAATCCGTTATGTGATATTCGTCTTCCTTTCTGAGATCGATAGGTTTGTCAATACCTTCTTTCGCTTTGTAGCTGATGAGAGAATAATTTTTCTTAAACTCCTTTAAACCGACTCCGATCAAAATGCCATTTTCATGTATGTTTGGGGTAATTGGCTCGTCTTCTAAAAAAACAAACCGATGTTTAAAATGCCCTATACTCAGTTCATTATCATTTAATGTTTTAGGATTTATGCTCATAAATCTTATCTGGTTTAAAGAGTAGTCTTCCTTCACAAATATAGGGAAGGAAAGAGGGGTCACTTCAAGATAGAGATCTCCCCTGTAACCATACGAAACGTCGTCGTATCTTGGATACCCCTCTGTCAGCAATCTAACAAGGATATCAAGTCTTCCGGTAGAGCTTTTTGGATTTGCTTTTGCCCGTAAATTGGGAGGGAGTTCTAATCTCTCATTCAATTTGATTATATATGTATGGTCTTTCTTCAATAAAACGCCTTCGTCTGTTGTTTTCACATCTTCGCCGCACTTAAATTTTTTTATTAATTCTTCTATTTCCGAGATATTGCTACTTGGAAGAAAGGAAGATGATATTTCGTTTATTTCGTTTGAGCAGGTAAGGTCCAGGCTTGCTGAGGATATGTTAGAGAAGTTAATAGCGCGTTTGTCGCGTCTCTTGATAGAACCGCCGTTATTAAGCAATTTGATTCCTTGGTAGGGTATAACCCCGTCGCCATGCAGAACCTTAGCATCAGAATCATTCATCCAGATTGATAATCGCTAAGACTATAAAAGCTTTAGTGTTTTGGTACTATTGTAGAATAATAAATAAAGGCAAGGCTTTTCCCTTTTTGTTATTCGTGGGATTGAATTCTAAAGAATCGTTTTCTGTCTCAATCTTGGAGTATGCACACCTTGTCTGTAAAAATAATGTTGTCCATAAACCTTATATAGAGATTTTCCTACAATAAAGATATGTTCGGCTTTACTGAAAAAGAGCTCGGAATCTTCAGATCATTAAAGACTCCCAAAAAGATCCAGGACTTTCTTGAGACGATTCCGATTAATTTTGAGAAGAACGGAGACACCTGCTTTTCTCCAAGGAGGGTGTTGAGGGAATGGAGATGCCAGTGCATTGAAGGCGCCTTGCTTGCTGCTGCTGCATTGAGGATGAATGGGTACGCTCCTCTGATTGTCGATTTGGAGGCAGATTCCCATGACGATGATCATGTGATCGCTGTGTTTAAGCAGCATGGCTGTTGGGGGGCGATCAGCAAGACAAACCATGCTATTCTGAGGTATCGCGACCCTGTGTATAGAAGCATCCGGGAGCTTGTCATGTCCTACTTTCCGGAGTACACGAATGATGAAGGAACATTAAACCTCAGATCCTTTTCCAGGCCTGTTAATCTTTCCCGGTTTGATAGGCAGGGATGGATGACTGCCGAGGAGGATGTTTGGTATATCCCTGAGTACCTTGTCGAGTGCAGGCATCACAGAATTCTTACTCCTGCAATGGCTCGCAGGCTGAGGAAAGCTGATCCCTTAGTCATTCTTTCGCGGAAGATTGAACAGTGGAAATATCGACGGTGACTGCGCGGTTTTTTTCATCAATGATGCATTTCTTGAGTTTCTTCCTGAGGAGAGCCACGTTCTTATCCTTCGCTGCTTTTGCAATATCTGAAAGCAGGGAAGAGATCTCTGCATAGTTTTCGTAGAGGAGTTCAGCGGCACGCATGCTGTCTGTTTCTTCCTGTTGAAGCCTTTGGATGCTTTCTCTCTGGTTTTCCTGGATGCGCTGGAGCTTTTCCTTGTGCGTATCTTTTACAGCTTCAGGCTGCCAATTCCTGTCTATGGCATCTGAAAATGAGGCAAAGGCGGTTTTCTCTGATTCTTTGAAGGTTAGTAAATCGTAAGGTATGATTTCCTGCTCCGGAAGGACGAGCTTTGCTGCAACAGGCCTTGAGGTGAGGGTGTTCACGGCTTCTTGTATGCAGGAGTATTGAGCTGAAGTTATCTTCTGCGCATCTTTTTCTAACCTGGCCATCAGACATAGCTCATCTGAATAGAGGTTTCCAAAGCCCAGCTTGACTGCAAGGAATTTTCCAAGGCTCATATCCTTGAGCGCTGCGTTGAGGGAAGAAACAGTAAAATCCTGGAGGCTGCCTGTCGGCGGCGGCGCCTTGTACGTCTCCCTCGGCTTCAGCAGCCTGTCCTTCCATGCCTGGGATTTCATAATGGCGAGGATGACCTTGTTGGAATCACAGAGGATGATGTTGCCCTTGCTGAAGAGCTCAATGTAAAGGAAAAAGGACTCGCCTTGCTTTGAGAACTGGAATTCAAGGATTCGCTCAAAATGATCCTGGATGATCTTTGTGAGCCTTGCGTGGTCAAGATGCTTTCGCAGCGTGTTTACAAAAGGCACAGGCGATTCCATGCCTTTTCGCCTGCTCTCCGAGATGCAGATAAAGCTTGGGGGATGTATCCGCAGGAAATGCTTGCCTTTTTTGAAGAAGATGAGGACGAGTTCGTCATAACCCGGCATGATGATCTTATCAAGGCGGGCTGCTTCGAGTACCTGGAGCTCCTGCCTGAGGAGGTAGAGCTCAAGACCTGATATTCCTTTTTTCATGAAGCCGTAGTTCACACAGAGGTATTAAAAGGTTTGGGAATGCGGGCGGCTTTTTTGAGCAAGGACAATTATTTGATGCATTAATTTTTGTTATACGCCACATATATTTTTTACTTGCGGTTATACGCCACAACGGCTCAATTGGTGCCAAGATATTTCCTCTTTATGTACCCAATAAACGGCATTTCATCCCTCTCGATCTGATACTTGTCCAAAACATCGTAATACTTCTCCAGGTCTTCTATCGGGATGTCCACAAGCGGATAGTTTCTCTTCCATAGTATCCAGTTCATAAGCAGCCGGGATAATCTGCTGTTGCCGTCCACAAAAGGCTGCATGGAGATGAGCTTTGCATGGACCAGTGAAGCTAATTCCAACGGATGGAGTGTTTTTTTCTCAGCTTTATGCCATTTAATGAAATTATCCATTTCCTTCCTGATTTCATGCCATTTCGGAGGAACATAAGAAGTGCCGGCTACCTTTACATCCCTTTTCAGTTCACTCCTTAATTTTCCTGCGATTGTATCGTCAATTCCTGCAAATAAGATCTTATGGAGCATTTTAATGAATTTCAGATTCAGGCTTCCTCTGTAATTCGTTATTGCAAGGATTCCTTTTTCATGGTTTTCCAGTTCCTTTACTGTCCTCAGGCTTTTGATGTTTTTCGGAATAATACCCTCTTTCAGAATCAAGGAAGTCTGCCTTAAGGTTATTCTAACGCCCGACAGTTTGGTGCTGTCATATGTAAACCTGATGATGAATTCCTTTAAGCGTTTTTCTTTCTCTAACTGGCTTAATTTTCTGATTTCATTCCTATATTCTGCCTTTTTTTCCTCTATATTTTTGATGTCTTCTCCGGAAAGGTATTTGCATCCTGGCCTCTGCATCTCCCGAAGAAAATCCTTTTTTAACTTGTCCAGCTTCTGTCTTGAGGGTAGGGATTTGCCTATATACTTTGACTTTTTCGTATATTTTTTCCCTTTTCGCAGGGTGTGCTCCAATATCCAATAGGTTCTGCCTTTTACCCTAATTTTCCTTTCGAACACCATGCAGCAGAGTTATACGCCACACATATTTAAGTGTTTTGGTTATACGCCACAGAAAGTCCAGTTGAGTTCTGGCAAAGTACCCAAGATAGGGGCATTGATTGGATTTAATAAACTGAAAACGGTTGGCGGCTGATTTCTTATTATTAATGACGTTGAATTTAAGGTTGTTCCATCTTCTTCTCCGTCGTTTGGGGTTATGGAGCAGATATAGCTTTCTGTTCTTGTTGTTTCGTTTGAGATTATTGTATTATAATTTAATAA
>DATDTY010000046.1 GCA_035290625.1 Candidatus Nanoarchaeia archaeon | reverse complement strand
ATTCAAGCGAGCAGAAGCATGAAGCGGATTCTATGGTGTAGCAACTGCAATAAATATACGATGAGAGGAGTATGCACTTGCGGCCAGAAAGCCCTCTCAAAAAGCCCTCCAAAGTACAGCCCCCAGGACAAATACGCAAGATACAGGAGAATCGTGAAAGAGCCTGGATGGAAGGAGAAGGGGCTGATTTAGAAAAGATTTTTATACCTCGGTTCTTAGATTACTGTAATGCCGGCCATACAAGAAGTGAAAGCCATAGAGATTCTGGATAGTAGGGGGAACCCAACAGTCCAGGCAACAATAAAGGCATCAAAAACAGCCAAAGCCTCAGTTCCATCCGGCGCTTCTACAGGAATCCACGAAGCTCATGAGTTAAGAGATGGCGGAAGGCGCTTCAACGGAAAAGGAGTGCTGAAAGCAGTAGCAATCATCAATACAAGAATAGCAAGAGCTCTCAGAGGAAAAAACACTGCCAACCAGAAGCTTATAGACAATACCTTACGAAGCCTCGATCCATCGGCAAACAAATCCAGGATAGGCGCAAATGCCACCTTGGCTGTCAGCATGGCTGCCTGCCGCCTTGGAGCAGGGAACCGAGAGCTCTTTCAGCACATCAGCAATCTTGCAAGAAACAGGAGGATAAGGCTGCCGGTTCCTCAAATGAATATCCTGGACGGAGGGGCCCACGTTGGTGCAGAGCACGACATCCAGGAATATATGATTGTTCCACTAAAGTTTAAGTCGTTCTCCGAAGCATTAAGAGCAGGAACAGAGGCTTACCATATTGTTAAGGAAAGAATAGCCAGAAAATACGGATTTGCAGCAGCTTCAGTCACAGCAGAAGGAGGATTCATCGCTCCAATGGATAGTGTAGAGAAAAGGCTCCAATTCCTTTTGAGATGTATAGATGAAGCCGGATACACTGGAAAAATAAAGATTGCCCTGGATGCTGCTGCTTCAGAGTTTTATGATAAAAAGAGCGATTGCTACCGGATTGGCAGCAAAACATACAGCTCAGAATCCCTGGCTCAGATGTATCAGGATCTCATAAAGAAATACCCGGTAATCTCATTAGAAGATGGCCTTGCAGAAGATGATTGGGAAGGGTGGTCTTCCTTGCAGGCTGCAATCGGAAAGCAAGTCCAGATCGTAGGTGATGACCTGCTTGTGACCAATCCTGAAAGGATCAGGACAGCAATCAAAAAGAAAGCTGCAAACGCCCTTCTCTTAAAGCCAAACCAGATAGGAACTGTGACTGAAGCAATCAAGGCTTCTCAGCTTGCAAAAAAAGCCGGCTGGAAGGTAATCGCCTCCCACAGGAGCGGAGAGACAGAAGATTCATTTATCGCAGATCTTGCAGTCGGCATTGGAGCAGATCAGGTCAAGTTCGGAGCTCCCGCCAGGTCAGACAGGACCTCAAAATACAACCGGCTGCTGGAGATAGAGAGTTCTCTTGGAAAAAAAGCAAGGTTTGGAAAATAACGAAAGGATAAAGGCTTATAAAGACTGAAGGTTTTTAGCGAGGGGAAGGGGGTGAAATTAACGAGATCTGGTGCAGTTGAATATTTACTAGCAGTAATTGTTAGTATTATTATTACTGGTTGCTCTGCTACAGATATAGAATCTTTTGTGACAAACATCCCTCAAATCCAACAATTTCTTGATGAGAACCCAGATGCTGAGATTAAGATTACGTATTGGGCATCTGGTGAGATTAACCAGATTATAAGTTCTATTAACTCTCAGTGTGGAAAAGAGATTCAAGTAACTCCTATATATAGGGCTATTGTTAAGGAGAATGGGACGAGTGTTACAAGCTGGATTAAGGCTGATGACAGGCAGGTGCTGTGTGTGGTAAGGGAGATTGATGAAAACATTGACCAAGAACTTAACTCAACAAACGAGACTGGCATTAATGAGACAAATGAAAGCAATAATGTAACTGCTAATGAAACGAGTGGGAATGAGTCCGTAGGTGTTAATGGAACAGATGAAAGTGTGTCTTTTATTGTAGACACAATAACAGAATTTGAGAAAAAACCAAATGGGAAAGGGGTACTATTTAATGGAAAAGGTTACTTATTGGAATACGGGAATGTTATTAAAGGTGGGGTCTTTTTTAATGCTTGGAGTTCTTTTTCAATAACTATAAATGGCAAGTATTTTGAGGATCTTACAAACGGAGAGATATTCCAGCTTGATGACGGAACGTATTTTGGGATAAGTAGAATTCGGCATTCTGATTTTGCGAGCGATATTCCGAGCACAGATTTCTATTTAGGCAATACAGAATTGAATTTTACTCCATTTGGATGGGATGAAAGACTATGTACGGCAGATGAAGATTGTGTGAAGATAAAGTATGCATGCTGTAAATGCAACCATATTGACAAAGATCATGCTATCAATAGGATATACTTAGAGACGTATCTAAATGAGTCTAGTGGGTTTTGTCTTAATTATGACCGATGTGAATCGAGAGAAGAATCTACAAATGACCACTGGACATGCTCAGCAGAACCTCAATGTATAAATCGCACATGTAATCTGGTTAATAAGCAGACTGGTGGGAAGTATAACAGATGATAGGTCATAATAGATAGAGGTGAAGGTTGATTGAAAGAAATAATGTATACCCCAAGATAAGAATACTGGTTTATATCTCAATTATTATGTTCCTTTCTCTAGTGATAACCGTCTCCGCTTTAAACAAGCCAGTGATCACAGAGACTGGAACCCCCAGGATAAGTTCACGTCTACAGGATAATATAACCCAATACCAAAGAGCCGAGATTGGCGCAAATGAAGAATTAGAAATAATAATCAGACTGGAGGGCAATCCTCCCAGACAGGTTATCAGTAAGATAAAAGAGGAATATGAGCCAGATATCAAAAACTATAGTGCTAAGATTAAAGATGTTCTTAAGAAATATAAACCAAGGAATCTTACTCCTCTTCAGGAGGAGGAACATAGCCTGGACTTGTATCAGCGTATATCACAGGAGGATAGAGATAAGATTAAAGATTTAGCCAGAGCAAAAAACCAATTAAAAACGCAATTAAGAAATGATATTGAACATAATCTCTCAATCAGTAACGCCAAGATTCAAGAACCGTTATTAGAAGAGATTCAATCAAAGGAAGGGGATATCATTAATAACTTTCTGATTAGCAATATAATAATAGCCAGAATCAAAGTGGGAGAAGTCATAGGATTCTTGAACGATAGCAGGATAGAAGGTATTGGGCTTAATGTCAAAGAAAGCGGATTTGCTTTGGATATTAGCCCAGGAGCGATAGTTGCCAGCAGCCTACAGAATGATTACTCAGGAGGAAACGGACCCGAACCCCTTGCAACAATCTCCATAATTGATTCAGGCATTAACATAAGTCACCCCAATCTGAAATATTTGTCTGATGGGAGTACATTGAGGACATGGTATAACAAAAGTTATGATGGAGAGGCAACAAATGATGTTTTAAATCACGGAACCCTTATTGCAGGCATTATTGCCTCATCAAATGACACTTACAGAGGAGTTATGTACAACATAAGCAGTATGATTAATGTTAAGTTGGATGAAGATGGAGATGAGATTGATGAAAATAATATGATTCAAGCTATGAATTGGTCATTATGGGATGCTCCAGATCAGGCAGAAGTAATAAGTTTAAGTGTAGGAAAAGATAAAGAAGAAAAAGATGGAACATCACTAATCACTACAGATTATGATACTGAGGCAGATGTAGGTGGGGCTACAATTGTTGTCGCAGCAGGGAACAAAGGGAATACAGGTAGCAAGAATCTTACCCAACCAGGTGATGGATATAATGTAATAACAGTAGGTGCAATGGATGACAAAAATACAACTAATAGAGATGATGACGTATGGGGTAACTGGTCAATTTCTGCGTCTGGGGGTGCTAGTGGAAGAGGGCCTACAGGTGATGGAAGAAAGAAACCAGACATTATGGCTCCAGGAGTTGCAATAAAGAGTGCTAATGCGTCGGGAGAGTTTTCAATTGCGAAGGTAGGGGGTGGAACTAGTTTTGCTGTACCTCATGTCTCGGCTGCCTCAGCTTGGTTCGATGATGTGTTGTCTAATACTCTAGAAATCAAAGCATTATTGATAAACACTGCAAGGGACTATGGTGATACTGGTTGGGACGAATATTATGGTTGGGGTTCAGTTAATTTAGGATCGGCTCATACTTATATAGACAACACATGGTACGAATCGAGTTTTACCGATGATGGAGTTAGACTTTATAAACTCACTAATGTAGACAATGGGGATACATCCACTCTTGTTTGGTTTAAGCACCAAGGTGAATCTCTGCATGATATAGATCTTTATCTATATGATGAATCTGATGGAAACACAGTTGACTCTTCCACCTCCGGTATAGATAATGTCGAACAGGTTGCAACAGATACTAATTATGATAATATTGTTCTTAAAGTAAACTCCGCTGATGTTTGGACTGGCAATGAGGAGTTTGCTGTTGCTACAGAGACCGATACAGATTTCACAATAAACCCTCCAGCCCTAAGCGCATCCCTCTCAAATCCGTCAGGCAAACAAGAAGGACAACTCTTCAACATCTCCGCTCAAATAACACCAACAGGAGACTTAAATGCTCATGGAGTTAGTGTAACCTTAAACCTTCCTTCTGGATTGACACTTATCTCGGGCGCTAATCCTCGGGATTTGGAAACAATAAATGACGGCTCCTCAAAAACAGCAGTATGGACAGTCAACGCAACAGAAGAAGGCGCAAAAAACTTTAATGTAAGCATTACTTCATCTTCTTATGGCGAGACATACAATGCTAATGCCTCTAGTTCTGTAGCTATAGCTTCAGCATATAATCTCTACATCAACATAAAAACATTAAAGGATGATTACACCAGCAATGAGTTTGTAAACATAACCGACCCTCCAGAAGAAAACAACACGAATCAATCTTCCGAAGAGCAAAACACAACAGCAAACTCCACAGCCGAAGAGAACCATCCTCCAATCCTGATACTCCTAGAAAAATCTGATTTGCTCCCAACAGACGAAGGGCAGAAATATGGGGCGGTCTTCGATGAAATAATCAATGAAGATGGAAGCAGAACAAGGACTATGTATGGCTCTACTCGAAATATTGAGGAGGGTGGAGGGTGGAAAAGGGTCGAGAAAGCTCGAAGCTTAATGGATAAAGGCGTATTTGAGCTGGTTTATCTAGAGAATGACAGTAGGTATGATTTGGAGATTGTTGATTTTAATTACACTTCTATCACATTTAAACCAATAATCAAGGATGAGAATGAGATGAATAAAGATATTCCTGTCAAAATAAATGGTGCAAAAAAAACTTCTGTAAATTATAATTCATTGTCTAATAAGCAACAATTAAATTTTAAATTTAATGACACAATCCTTGGGAAAAACCTTACTGTTGGAGAACATTCAACAACTGTCACCTATGATGACACATCAGAAAAACAAGGCAATCAGCTAAGTCAAAGCAACCCTAGCACTACGTATCAGGTAAATTCCCCAGATTTCTATGACGAGGTTGGTGTACAAGAAGATAGTGCCGCCATACGATTTGGAAATGGCTCACTAAATTGGAGCAATAAAGCTATAGTGGGAATAACCTTAAGCTTCTATGTAGATATGCAGGATTATTCCCAAGCAGACGGATATGTTGAAGTGTACTATTATGACGGTCCATATAACCCAAGTAACCTAACTTGGAATATCCAGCCTGGCAGAGGATTAATCTATCAAACAAATAAGATGTCTGGCACTTCTACCTACACGATGTCCTCTAACGATATTGACCATAAAGAAGGCTGCTACGGTGATGGTTATTGTTATTATCATTTTAAAGGGAAGGAAGATTTGGATGATATTGTTGCTGGAGAGATTCTTGTAAATAATGCAAACACATATCTCCAAATAACCTATGTCGATTGCGATCAAAACTCAGATTGCGTAGCAGGACAATTCTGCAACTCAACTGGCTATTGCCAATCAGACCTATCGAATGGAATAGACTGCGGGGTCACGTATACAAATAACATGTCAGAAAGAAATGGTGCCTGCGCAAGCAACCAATGTTCTTTGGATGGAAGAGATAGCACTGGTTACGTTTGCACAGCTTCAAATGAGTGTAATTGGGATGCTCAAATAGAGAGTAATGGATACTATCAATGCTATAACTATGCGTATGATACAGATACCGGTGATGATCCGCGAAGATGTGATGGAGGAGGCACTTGGACTGATGCGGCAGACTGCCCAGACCAAACTTGCGTTACAGGTAGCGGTAGCACGCCCTCATACTTAAGAGATGATGTGTGTGATGCAGGCATTAATACTGGTGGAGGATGTAAATATGGCCCAACTGTAAAAACATGCGATTATTATGTAACATGTGATGGCACTACCTGCCCAACATCCTGTTCTTCTCAATCAGATTGCACTGATAACGCGTATTGCGATGGTATCTGTAAATCCACTGAGTCAAAAATAATCAATAATGGAGAAAGTAATGTTTCCATATATTTATTGATGAAGATCCAGTACTATAATGGCAGTGGCTTCGTAGACGAAGCCATAATACAGAATGATACATCCCCAAGAACAGTTAATATAAATCAAACATTAAAGCTCGATGCTATTTGGAATCCAAATGCATGGAATACAAGTAACAACGGCAATGGCACATACAGGGTATGGGTTGCTGCAACAGATGAAAATGATAATCTCCTGGCTTATAATCAGACAGAGATTGTTGCGATGTATAACTTCACAATATTGCCTCCAGACTTCAATAAATTCACCATCAAGAATACTTCAGGCAGCAACATGGCCTGGCTCGGCGACTCAGGAAACGCCGTGATTAAAGGTATCTTGGAGCAGAACTCCGCCCACACAAGAAACGCTGACTTTGCCTTCATCATAAGAAACAACGGAGAAGATGTTCTGATTATCGAGAATGATGGCAATATGTATATTGATGGAACTTTGTTCCAGAATCAGTCAACCATATCATCCTCTTTGGATGATACTGATTTCAGAATAAGAAAAGATGGAGAATGGCAGGTTGTTGTAAATGAGTCGGGGTATGTTTTTATGAAAGGAACATTGACGCAGAATGGAGCTCCATGAGGTGAAAGCGTATGAAACAAAGCAAGATTAGGGAGATCAAATCAGATGAAAAATATTTCAGCAGCCAACCTATACTCAAAACATTATTCACCTCAGTATCCAGACTTGCTCTAGCGTTAGCCCTCTTCATACTGGCAGCCATTTCAATAAGCGGAGCAGGGATTGTCATAGAAGATGGAATGCTCGGAGTGAACAGCACAGGCCCCAGCCATGTGCTTGAAGTCACAAGAGGAGCCCGTATTGGAACCAATTTTGGTAGTTTGACAGCAATCCCAAGAGGAAATGCCAATATCTTATTGTATGATGCAGGAGACACCAACTGGGCAGGTCTTGGCTCAGACGGCTCAGGCAATATGTGGTTTAAGACAGGAACATCTGGAGCTCCAGATGCAAGATTGGTTATCGACAACGCAGGAAATGTAGGGATAGGCATAACAACCCCTACAAAGAAGCTCCATGTCAATGGAGATGTAAACCTGACTGGAACCATCTATAATCCCTATGTAACCCTCTCAGGCTCTACTTCCTATGGAAACATAGCTGCTTATGGTGAAAGATCATTATACTTCACAGCTGGCTCAAACTTCTTGTGGATCAATAGGACAAATTACGTAGAAATGTCTTCAGGAGGCTCAAATGAGTTCAGGATTGTAAACGGAAAGACAGCCATGGGATTGGCTGTTCCTACAGCCAAATTGCATGTGAATGGAAATGCTAATGTGACAGGAGAGCTTGCTTATGGCTCTTTAAAGGCAAACTCTCCTGTTCTGAAAAGAACTGCTGATCCCTTTGTAGCAGAATGCACTATAGCAGATAATGGCGACTTTGTTGTGGAATACATCAAAGAGGACACAGGAAGCTACTCAAAAGTCATAGAGAAAGTAGATCCTGATTCAGGAAACTGGTGGCACAGGCAATGCTATGAGAAGAATGAGAAGTTTAGCTTCCTTGACACCGCTCCTGTATGCGGAGAGGATGAGCATGAATGCACGATTGATGAGATTGGGTTTGATTGGGAGACAAAAACTGTATATGTGAGTGGATAAAATGATCCTCAACATCTACCTCTTCAGGCACGGACAGACCTATTTCAACAGAGACCATAGGTTTACTGGATTCAAAGACTCCAAGCTGACCCCCTTAGGAATAAAACAGGCAAGAAAGATAGCAAAAAAGCTGAAATCAAAAAAGATCGATGTTGCCTATTATACTCATGTATCAAGAAGCAAAGACACACTAAAGGAAGTGCTCAAATACCACAAAGGAGTAAAAAAAATAAAGGATGACCGGATGATCGAGCGCTCATACGGCTCATTTGAAGGCCTCTATCACACAACAATAATAAAGAAATACGGAAAAAAGCTTTTTGACAAATGGCACCGCTCCTACAATTTCCCGCCTCCAGAGGGAGAAAGCGTGAAGCAGGTTGAAAAGAGAGTAAATTCATTCATAAAAGACTTAATAAAAAAGATGAAAAAAGAAAGGATCAATGTTGCAATCTCAGCCCATGGAAACTCCATGCGGCCATTTAGGAGGTATTTTGAAAAGCTTACGATGAAGCAGATGATGAAGCTTGAGAATCCCTGGGATGATTATTTTGAATACCATGTAAAAACGTGACCCCCTCCCCGCCCTAAAGGGCGGAGCTTCCCGCGCTAGCTGAACACCACGTTGTGGTGTGCTTCCTGATTCTTGATGTAGGTCTCGCATGCGGCAAGGTCATTCACCCCTACCGTCACTGAATAACTGCTCGGCGCCCAGAAATGCCTCTTGGGGTAGCGCAAGGCAACGTGCTCACGGTTGCGAAAGATAAGGTAGCTTGAACGGCCTTTGAGCAAAGCAAGCGCCCGTGAATCGGTCATCCCGTTGGGCAGTGATGCAAGCGCATGAACGTGTTCCGGAAGTACGCCAAGCACACGAAACGTGATTCCATGTTCATGTGCCGCTTTTCTGATTGCTGCATTCACAAGATTTTTAATCTCCAGCCTCTGCATCATCTTGTAGCGATACTTCGTGCACCACTCAAAGTGCCAAAAGTTCATCGTCACCTTGTGGCTCAACCGCTTCATGTTGTTCATGCTCTCGTCCTCCGACAGACGAGAGCTCACGCTACTTTGAATGGGTAGTGCGTGCGCAGTTTCGTCCGCCAGCTTGCTGGCGGCGAAGCCGCCACAAAAACCTTTCTAGAAAAAACGCCCTGAAGGGCGGGGGTTTAGACCCTAGCTCGCTACGCTCGCTCTAAGTTCTCGAAACCTTAATAAGAGCAGAGACACTCACAAAGGCATGCAGCTCAAGGACATCCAGCACAAAATACCTCAAGCCCTCTTCAGCATCCTTAAAGCAGAGGGTATAGACGAGCTGAGGCCTTGCCAGGAAAAGGCCATAAAAGCAGGCCTTCTCGAAGGGAAAAACCTCCTGATCTGCACTCCAACTGCATCAGGAAAGACTTTGATTGCTGAGCTTGCAGGGCTCAAAGTAGTGCTTGAGCAGCATAGAAAAATGATCTACATCGTTCCCCTGAAGGCATTAGGCAGCGAAAAGTTCAGGGAATTCAAGCGAAAATACAGCGCCGTGGCAAATGTGGCGCTCTCCATGGGAGACTTTGACTCTGATGATAGCTACCTTGCGAGTTATGATGTAATCATCGCCACTGCCGAGAAGCTTGACTCGCTGCTCAGGCATCAGGCTCCATGGATCGAATACGTCAGCCTTGTTGTTGTTGACGAAGTGCACCTTCTCAACGATCCAGGCAGGGGCCCAACCTTGGAGATTCTTCTGACGCTTCTCAAGGAAAGGCAGGGGCAGATACTGGCACTGTCAGCTACCATAGGCAACCCGCAGGAGCTGGCAGATTGGCTTAAGGCAGAATTGGTTGAAGACTCCTGGAGGCCGGTCAAATTAAAGGAAGGAGTGTACTATAATGGAAAGATCAGGTTTAAAGAAACGGAGTAACTGCAAGGAAGATGACCATGCCCTGAAAGACAAAGGCGCCAACCCATACGAGCCACACCAGCACTGTCTTTGACCAGTTGATGCTGTAAGATTTCTTGAGCAGCACAAGAAAAGCTGCCATTGCAAGGATAAAGGATATGCCAGGAAGGTATGGCAGAGACAGGAAAAAACTCAAAACAAAATAGACAAGCGTAGCAGCCCCAACCACAATGGATGCTGTCTGAAGCGTTGTATCCCTCAGATTGTAGATTTTAGCAACAATAAGTCTCAAGATAGGGATGTTTACTGCTGCGAAAAGAACCGCAGAGATTCCGCTCAACCCAACATCAACGAAGCTTATCATGTTAAATGTCGATCATGACGTATCCGAGCTTTGGAGCAAAAAGATTATAGAGATAGGCTATGATGATGGCAAACACGAATCCTCCGATGAGGCTGATCAGGGTTTCTGTCAGGATATAAGAAAAGCCAACCTGGACTCCCACAAATGGCATCATTCCGGGGATAAACGAGACAATCAAAGTAACTGCAGTTGCGAAGATAAACGTAAAGGTTCCTGCAACAACCCCCGTCACCTTAGCCAGGGAGACTGGATCGATTCGTTTTATCGCCTTAATCCCAACCACCTCTGTTTTACCCCAGGAAGGCTTGGTTTATATAGTTTTGGGTGGCAGAATTGGAGGCCACTGAATCACGCCAACCCCAGCTGCCTCACAATATCCTCAGGCTTAAACTGAACAAGGTCATCATACTCCTGTCCTGTCCCCAAATAAAGAATCGGCTTCTGCGTCACATACGAGACAGAAAGCGCAGCTCCTCCTTTCTCGTCAATATCTGCTTTTGCAAGAATGATAGCGTCTATCCCAATCGCCTCATTGAAGGTCTTTGCCTGTTCAATGCAGTCGTTTCCTGTTATGCTCTCACCCACAAACAGAGTAATATCCGGCTTTGCAACCTTTACAACCTTCTTTAACTCGTCCATGAGATTGGTGTTGCTGTGCATCCTCCCGGCAGTATCAATCAGCACAGCGTCGATATGCCTGCTTTTTGCATGGCTGATTGCATCAAAAGCCACAGCAGCGGGGTCTGATTTATACGTATGCTTGATGACGCGGATCCCAAGCTTGTCGCCATGATGCTGAAGCTGCTCAATTGAAGCTGCCCTGAAGGTATCAGAAGCAGAAAGGACAACAGACAGGCCATTCTGCTGAAGCAGATGGGCGATCTTCGCAATTGAAGTGGTCTTTCCAGAGCCATTAATCCCGACAAAACATATCACAGAGGGCTTCTTAGCCTTCACCTTGTCAATCAGGGAGAAGGAATCAATGGAAAGCACATCCTTGACAGCCTTTCCGAAAGAAGTTTCAATAATCTTCTGGACATCCCCTCTCTTGAGAGGGACCCCTATAAGTTCACCTTTCAGGTCTCCCTTGATCTTCTCGATCACCTCGACAGCAACATTGCTCTCGAGCATCCCTTCCTCCAGAGGCCAAAACAGATCATCAAACTTTGCATCGGAGATTGTGGTTGTCGTAACCTTCTCAGCCAGCGATTGAAAAATGCCTTTTGGCTGCGCTGCTGGCTTGGCTGGCAACTCCCGAGGCTGTTGCACCGGCTTGGCAGCGATCTGTTCATGGAGTGGCTTGGCAGGCCCCTGATTGATTGGGGCTTCTACTGGCATCTCGCTTGCTGGCTTTGCAGGGATGGCCTTTACTGAAACTTGCTTTGGAGGCTCCTCGGCTTTCTTGCCCAACGCCTCAGAAACCTTAGAAATCCCTTTCCTCAATGTATCTTTAAGGAACTTAAACATTGTCTTTCGCTTGCACCAATTCTTGCTCAATGGCTATTGCAGCATGCACCTTGTCATGAAGCACTTCCACCAGGCGCTCGCGGAACTCCATCAAGCTGCTTCGCTGCTCACTCAGCAGATCCTTGGTGCTCTCGATGCTTTTTGGCACAACAATCTGCGACCCAACATTGACAAAGAGTTGATTTGCGTGAGGAAGGCGTGCCTTTGCAAACACTCCGTTGATAATCGGAACAAGGATCTCTGCCTCCTGCAGCGACTTGAATTCATCCAGATCCGAGACAAACCCTTCAAGCTCTGCTGCCTGATTCTCAATGATTGCTATCTGCTGCTGGACCTGTTTGATTTCTACACCCAATTCCTGATACTGCATGAATCTTGCTTCAAGTTCCTTCTTTCCCATACACTCCACGAATAGAACGCCGTATAAAAAGGTTTCGAGTCTGCAAAATGCGTTCACTAATGCAGCACCTTCACAAAAATCTCACCAAACGCCTCTTTCTGCTCCAAATCAACCTTCCGTTCATTAGTAAGATGAAGGAGAGGAACAAAGGTAAGCACCTTGTCCTCCTTTTTGTTCGAAGGAAGAAGCTCTGAAAAAAGCAGATCTCCCTTTTTTCTTGAATAGAGTTCTTTAATCTTAGCATAGAGTTCAAGGATGATAAGGGTGATGTCGCGTTTCTTCTCAGGAAGATCGAGAAGCTTCGGAATAATCGTGTTCAGCACCCTCCTTCTCTTAACCTCAAGCGCCTGCTCCAAAGCCTCAATCAAGTCATAGACAGAGACCTTTCTCTGCCTTGGCTGGGGGGTTTTGAAGAACAGGGATTCCTTCTGCTTCGGCTTCTCTCCTACGGCGTCCACCAAGTCTTCATAGAAGAAATCCTCCTCTTCCTGCTCTGCCTGGCTGAATAAGCGGTCAAGCTCCTCGATATCCCTTCCGACCAGTCTGCTTGACTTGATCTTCAGCAATAAGGCTGCAGCCAAAACAACCTTTCCGGTTATCCTAAAATTAATCTGCTGCAGCTTTTTTAGGGTCTCGATATATACCTTGGTCAGCTTCGAAACATCAATATCCCAGGGATCCATCTGCTCTGTCCTGACAAGATCATAAATCATAGACTGCCACGTAACCTCGTCCTTCTCTGTCAAAAGATCAAGGATCGTCTCATGATGCTGCTTTTGAGGCATGATGAAATGGTGAGAAATGATGTATTTAAAGGTTGTGGGCGTGCAGCCGTGTAGGATGTTTCTGATTTAATGCGTAGACAGGAGATCATATAAGGGACATTTAAAGATTAGTCCTTTGAACATGTATCAATAAGTAACTTTCTATCCAGAATAAACCAAGGAAAGTTATTTCGGAGGTTATAAGAATAGCATTTAGCTGTGCAAGCGGAGCCTACCCATTTGCCTCTCGATTTGAGGAGATCTAGGCAGGGAATGAAACTTGAGTTCAAATTATGATAAAAGTTGTTTCCATCAACAAAGACCATAGCTCTTTTAGAAATATTTTTTATGTTTTTATTTTTCCTGTCTGCCATTCTTTCAGTATGACTACCGCCATGCGTACTGTGTCTGGCTCTCCTGCTTTTAGCAATACTTTTTTCTTTAGCGCTATCTGTTCTAGTGTTTGTTCTTTGTCTTCTGTTACTTCAACTTCATAATGTCTCTCTATTTTTCCGGGGTATTGTTCCATGATGTGCATGACTGCTAGGTCTGGTTCTTTTGTTTTTGCGAAGTCTATAGTTCCAGTAAGTGCGTGTTTGTTTTTGTCTTTTTCTCGATAGGGTATGACTCCCGGCGTGTCCAGGAATGCTATTCTTGATCCGAAGTTTATTTTTTGTACCCCTCTTGTCTGCCCGCTTGTGATGCTTGTTGGTGCTACTTTTCTTCCTTTCAATGCGTTTATCAGTGATGATTTTCCTACGTTTGGATATCCTAAAACTCCAACTTTGATTCTTTCTTTGCTGTCCATCCTTTTTGCTTCTATCAATATTTTTTCTTTGAGGATTGTTGTTCCCAAGAATTCTTTTGATGAGACGAACACTGAGGGTTTTAGTTTGTGCTTGATTTTTTCCATGTATTCTTGTTCTGCAAGGTCGCACTTTGTCATTACGTAGATCAGTTTTTTTCCAGCTGCTCTTATTTTCTCTTCTATCTCTTCGTTTCTTGTCTCTTCTATGAATCTTGAGTCTAGGACTAACAAAAGTATGTCTGCGTCCCCTATTGCTTTTTTGACGACTTGCCAATAGTTTGCCATTTTATTCAAATGTTGGTTTTATGTATTCTGTTGCGTAGCTTCCTTTGTTTAGTTTGAATCTTATCTTTATCTTTCTTTTGTTTGCATTCATCTCGTCATCACTTTCTTCTAACACTTCTAAATCTTCCGCTTCCGCGTATAGTTGTCTTGACACCGATACTCCCAGAAGTAAGGTGCGATAGCCGGTAGTGAGACTTCGTCTCGGACCGACTATCGCTTATGCGATAGCCGGGAATCGAACCCGGATCCCAACGTCTTTACGTAGCAAATACAGAGTTCTGCTATTGGCAACGTTGTATACTGGCCTTTATACTACTATCGCATATCGGATGGAGAAGGATTGAAACTCCTTCTTAACCCTTTCCTCTGTTATCTTGATGCCCCTTACTTTAGCTAAAAACGGGCCTTTCCCGCACCAATCAATAAACTCACGGAGCTTACCAGCCTCTCCCTGGCACACGATTTCAACAGAGCCGTCCTTCATGTTCTGCACCCAGCCATAGATGCCTAAGCGGTCAGCCTTCAGCTTTGAGTTATACCTAAAAAGCACTCCCTGCACTCTTCCTGAAATGATGAGGTGGTATCGTTTTTCAGCCATGATTGATAAAGTGGGTCCGCCCGGACTTTCAGAGCGAAGCTTTAAGCCTTCACCATTCGAACCGGGGACCAACGCCTTGCTTAGCCTCCTTGTAAGGGCGTCATCATAACCGCTAGACCACGGACCCTCATATAAACAGAATAAAAGTGCTTATAAAAAGGTTGTGGAGAGATTTAAATAATCCCTCAGATTTCCCTCACAAAATGAGCGATTCACATGCCTGCAGAGGGGATACTTTCCTGGCAAGAGGGCACTCCAGTGGCTATCCAACAGGACTTAGAAGCGAGCCGAGTATAGAAAACAAGGTAACCCAAGCGATTAGAGGGATATTAGAAGAGCAAGAACTGCTTTCTCAGCGTAGATTGGATGAGGCAGGTTTAGAGGGGGTTGCGTATATCCTTCCTGATGGAAACGGCGCAGGCTTTTATTTTGAGAGTGTATATATGCCTATCCCAAAAGTCCCTATTGCCAGGGATATACTAGAAACCAAAGGAGAGATTCTCACGTGCAGGGATGTGGCTCTGCTTACCCTAATAGTGTATGGCGCGTTTTTAAAGGTAAAAAACATTGATCATGCAGTAGCCATCCGTTTCAATGAACAAGGAGAATTGGCGTGTGGCTCGTATTGTAAGCGTGGCTTTTGTTATGATGAGCCGCATTTTTGGATTGACCCACAAGCAAGGGTTAGGACGAGTTTCAAAGGGCTAAAAACCTATGAAGGTGATGATTTCAGCCCTATTTTTGAGAGGATGGTTCAGATTTATAAAAAGATAATTAAGTGTTCTTAAAAAGGAATATTTAAATAAAAACCTCTGATAACAGTATGCGTGGGCCTGTAGCTTAGCCTGGTGCTGCCAGCGAAGCTGGACGCAGGCAATGGAGCGCCGGTCTTATATGGCAGTGTCTCCATTGGAGATGGCTCTAAGCGAGCCGGTGGTCCGGAGACGAACAGCCGGAATTCAAATCTCCGCAGGCCCATAACTTATTTATAGGAGAAGTTAACCATAGTGAAAACATAAACCATTTAATACCAGCCCAAACCTAACCAGGAAAATGAACATCCTCTTCATCAACCCACCATTGCAGAATCTGATCCAGGCAGAGACGCCAAAATTCGTCACCACAGACCGCGGCTACAATCCTCCGATGGGCCTTATCTGGCTCGCAACCTGCATCAATGCCTGGACTTCTCACAAAGCGTTAGTTCTTGACACTCAGGTTGAAGGGATGTCCTATGAGGATGTGAAAAGGAAAGTCAGGGAGATAAACCCAGACGTAGTAGGGATGGCTGCCTTAACCTTCACGCTTCTCGACTCCTTAAACCTTGCAAAAGCCATCAAGGAGATCAACCCCTGCATCAAGATTGTCTTTGGCGGCCCCCATGCAACCATGTTCCCAAATGAGACGATCCGCCAGCCGAACGTGGATATTGTTGTGGCAGGAGAGGGAGAGAAAACATTTACTGAGTTAATAGAGAATCTCCATAGCGATGAAAAGCTAAGGCAGGTCAGCGGGATCTATTTCAAAAACAAGGAAGGAAGGGTCATCGTGACTCCTCCCAAGCCATTCATCCAGAACTTGGACGAGCTTCCCATGCCTGACCGGACCCTCACCCCTTACAAAAAGTACTACTCAGTATTATCAAAAGCAAATCCCCTTACAACAATGGTCACCAGCAGGGGCTGTCCATACCTCTGCACATTCTGTGATCGCCCACAGGCAGGAGGAAAGACCTTTCGGGCAAGATCAGCG
Organism: Candidatus Nanoarchaeia archaeon; assembly: GCA_035290625.1. Taxonomy (NCBI): domain Archaea; kingdom Nanobdellati; phylum Nanobdellota; class Candidatus Nanoarchaeia; species Candidatus Nanoarchaeia archaeon. The sequence goes on along the minus strand of DATDTY010000046.1, from coordinate 14,879 downwards.
AAGCTTGTAGTAGATGAGATGGAGAGCTGCAAGCAGCTCGGCATCAATGAGATCCTTTTTTATGATGACACCTGGACATTGAACAGGAGAAGGGCAAAGGAGATATGCGATGAGATCCTCAGCAGAAAGCTGGAGATCATCTGGGACTGCAGGACAAGGGTTGATAGCGTTGATGAAGAGCTTCTCAAGCTGATGAAAAAAGCAGGCTGCGAGAGGATCAATTTTGGTGTTGAATCAGGAACAGTAAAAGGCCTGCAGACAGTAAAAAAAGGGGTAACAATTCCTCAGATAGAAAAAGCCTTTAGGCTCTGCAAGGAAGTAGGAATGGATCGCTTGGGCTATTTCATTCTTGGTCTGCCCGGAGAAACAAAAGAAGAGATGCTCGAAACGATCAGGTTTGCAAAAAAGCTTAAGCCTTCATTCTGCCACTTTACTGTTTTTACTCCCTTCCCTGAAACCGAAGTATGGCGCGATTTGCTTAGCCAGGGCAACACCTCAGTCATGGAAGCCTGGAAGAAATACGCAGAAAACCCAACAACTGCATTTGACCCTCCGACCTGCGGCCTCTACCCAAAAGAGGAGCTCTTCAAGATGTGCGAGCACGCCTACAAATCCTTCTACTTCAGGCCAAGATACATCTGGCAGGAGGTGCTTAAAGTGCGCTCTGTCGGAGAGTTCACAAGAAAGGCTGCTGCAGGCATGAAGATACTGCTTTCTCCAAGCTAAACCTTTAAAAACATCTCTCGGTTCTTCTCAGTAATGAAAATCCTTGTGACAGGCGGAGCCGGCTTCATCGGCTCTCATGTATGCGAAGCCCTCATAGCAAGAGGCGATGCTGTCATCTGTGTTGACAATTTCAACGATTACTACAATCCTAAGATAAAGGAAAAGAACATTGAAGGGATAAAGAAGGATAGAAACTTCACAGTATACAAAAAAGATATCACCGAAAAAGACGCATTAAAAGGCATCTTTGAAAAAGAAGCACCTGAAAAAGTCATCCATCTTGCTGCCATGGCAGGAGTGAGATACTCCTCCCAGGAACCGCAGGTCTATGCCAAGGTAAACGGGATAGGGACAATCAACGTCCTTGAGCTTTGCAAGGATTTCAAAGTCAAGTCTGTAGTCTTTTCCTCATCGTCCTCTGTCTACGGCAACAGCTCATTGCCATTTAAAGAAGATCAATCAACTGAGAACCAAGAATCGATCTATGCTGCAACCAAGAAGTCTGCAGAGCTTATATGCAGCTATTACCATAAGCAGTATGGCTTGAACATTGCAATCCTAAGGCTCTTCACAGTCTACGGGCCAAGGGGAAGGCCTGACATGGCAATCTATGGATTCACAGAGAAAATCAACAAAGGAGTCCCAATCGAGATATACGGAGAGGGCACAAAGAGAGACTACACAAACGTAAAAGATACGGTGAGGGCAATCCTCCTCGCATTGGACAAAGAGCTCAAATTTGAGATCATCAATGTGGCAAGTGGGAATCCGGTGGAGCTTCCTGCAATCATTGAGCTGCTGGAAAAGAATATCGGAAAAAAGGCAAAAATTATCAGAAAGCCAGTTCAGAGAGGAGACGTGGACAACACCTGGGCTGACATAACGAAGGCAAAGCTGCTTCTTGGATACAAGCCGAATGTGCCGATAGCAGAAGGCATAAAAGAGTTTGTTGGGTGGTACAAAAGAAGCCAGGGAGCAATGCAATGATAAGCGTCATCATACCTGTGTATAATGAAGAGCAGGCTGTAGAGGAAACTGTCCGCCATGTAAAGAGAGTGATGGACTCCACAAGAAAAACGTATGAGATTATTGCAGTAAACGATGGCTCCACAGACCGCTCATTAGAAATCCTGAAAAGAATGTCGTTTGTGAAGATAATCAATAATCCCTATAACCTCGGCTATGGCGCGTCGATCAAAAAGGCATTGGTGGCTGCTGAGCACGAATGGATCCTGATTCTTGATGCTGACGGAACCTATCCTATCCAGGATATTCCAAAGCTCCTTCTCTATACAGGATATGATATGGTTGTAGGAGCGAGAACAAAGAATCCCCATATCCCCTTGTTCAGGATCCCTGCAAAAAAAATCCTGACAGCATTAGCCAGATTCCTGACAGGAAAGAATATCCCGGATCTCAACTCAGGACTCCGGTTGTTCAGAAAAGGGATTGCAATGAAATTCTTCAACCTTTTCCCACAAGGGTTCTCATTTACGACAACATTAACAATCGCATGCCTCACCAATGAGTATACTGTAAAATTTGTCCCAATACGGTATTTCAGGAGGAAAGGGGTTTCTTCAGTAAAGCCATTCAGGGATTTCAAGAACTTTTGCATGCTCATTATCAGGCTTATGACCTATTTCAGGCCAATGAGGATGTTCGGTCTAGTCAGCGCGGTCTTGATCATGGGAGCGGGGCTTGTATTTGCCTATTCATTTTTTATACTCCATAAATTGATGGACATCAGCGTCATTGTATTGATAGTTGCTGCATTGCAGATTTTCCTCTTCGGAGCCTTGGCAGAGCTCACCATCAGAAAATGAACATCCCTCTGTGTATACCGGAAATCGGAGAAGACGACATTCTGGCAGTCACAGGAGTGCTTTCTTCACGATGGCTTGCCCATGGCCAGAAAAATAAGGAGTTTGAGGAGCATTTCGCAGAATATATTGGCGTGAAGCATGCAGTTACTCTCAACAGCTGCACATCTGCCCTTTTCCTGGCTTGCCAGGAGTTGAAAGGCGAGATCATTCTTCCAAGCTTCACATTTCCTGCCTCTGCCAATGCTGTAGTAGCTGCAGGAGCAAAGCCAGTGTTTGTGGATATTGATCCTAAAACGCTCTGCATCAATCCTGATGCAGTAAGAAAGGCGATCTCTCCAAAGACCACAGCAATCATGCCTGTCCATTACGCTGGACAATCTGCAAACATGGGCCAGATTATGGAGACTGCAGAGGAGCATAATCTTAAAGTTATTGAAGACAGCGCAGAATGCATTGGAGGCACATGGAAAGGGAAGAAAACTGGATCCTTCGGTATCGGGTGCTTCTCATTTTTCCCGACAAAGAACATTACAACAGGCGAAGGAGGCATGATTACAACCAACGATAAGGAGTTTGCAGAGAAGATTGCAGCAATGAGCGCTCATGGCATGCATTCAAAGACAATAGACAGGGAAAAGATGGACAAGCCATGGATTCGCTCCTCGCTGTATCCAGGCCACAATATGCGCATGTCAAATATGCTTGCTGCGTTGGGAGATTCCCAGCTGAAGAAAGTTGACCAGTTCAACGGGAAGAGGAGGCAGCACGCTGCATATCTGAACAGGCAGTTGGAGAATATCCCTGGGCTTAAGGTTCCCTTTGAGCATGAGCATGCAAGGCACACCTATCAGATGTATGTGATTCAGGTGGAAAAAGGCCGTGATAGGATCGTCAATGAGCTGCGAAAGAGAGGAGTGATGGCGTCCGTGCATTTTGATCCTCCTGCCCATACGCAGCCTGCATACAAAGCATATGAGAGACTCAGGCTTCCTGTGACAGAAAGTGCTTCAAAGGCATGCATCACCCTTCCTATGTTCCCAGGTTTGCAGCAAGAGCAGCTTGACTTTATGGTAAATGCTGTTAAGGAAGTGATACAATGATAAAAGATGGAAGCAGCATGAAGAAGGTTGTAGTGTATATTCCCGCATATAACGAAGAAGCAACAATCGGCAGGATCATAGACACAATCAAAGAGACCTACAGGGAAAGAAAAAGGTATACTGTTGAGGTTATTGTTGTGAATGACGGCTCACGTGACCATACAGCAAAAATAGGCAGGGAGAAAGGAGTCAGGGTCATCACGCATCCGTTCAACCGCGGTTTAGGTGCAGCAACCCGGACAGGCATGGAGACTGCAAGAGAGATGGGAGCTGATATTGCAGTCAAGATCGATGCAGACTATCAGCACGATCCCCTGGATATCGAAAAGGTTATTGCACCGATACTCGAAGACAGGGCTGATGCAGTCTTTGGCTCAAGGTTTCTCGGCTCAATAGAGTATAGCATGCCCGCATATCGAAAAGCAGGGAATTCATTCTTCAGCTGGGTTACCTCAAAGTTCACTGGGTTGAGGATAACTGACGGCCAAACCGGGATTATGGCGTTCCACAGGCGCTACCTTGACAGGATGCAGATGATGTCTGACTACAATGAGACCCAGCAGCTGATCATTGATGCATGGAGAAAGAATATGCGTGTCATTGAAGTTCCAGTTGTCTTCCATAAGAGGACTGCCGGCAAATCATTCATCTCATTGAAATATCCCTTCAAAGTGCTGCCCAATATCCTGCGATTGTATTACCACACATTCCCATTAAAGATATTTGTTCCTCTGGGAAGCCTTGTGCTGCTCTTCGGCCTTTTGGTCGGCTACCTTGTAAGGGTTGGAGCAATAACAAGATTCGGCGATGATTCTGCAGTTATCCTTATCATTATGGGCGTGCAGATTTTGCTGTTCGGGCTGATTGCAGACATGATCAGCCAGAAGCGATGAGCAGGCAGCTGGCTGACAGGGTATACGGGTCTGTTGATCTTGACGAATTGCAAACCAGCCTGAAATCCACAGAGCCTGTCCTTGAAGCCGAAGGCCTCACGCAGCTTGGCTTGTCGTCAAATCTCTTTCCAAATGCAACACATCGGCGCAGGGAACATCTTATTGGCTCATCTATTCTTGCTGGGCTCTTTAGCCGCTATCTGAACCTGTCTAAACAAGAGACTTACACATTAGAATCTGCAGCAATGCTCCATGACATCGGCCATTCTCCATTCTCTCACGCAGCTGAGAAGTTCCTCAATGAGAACCACTTTCACCACGAGAAAGAGTCTGTAAAGAGGATTAGAGAATCGAAGGAAATCCTGGATGTATTAAAAGAATTCAACGTGGATCCTGATGAAGTCATCGCGCTTATAGACGGTAAGTATAGGGGAAACCCTTATGGCCAGCAGTTGATTGCAGGCTCTTTGGATGTAGACCGCCTGGATTATCTCATGAGGGATTCTACCAATACGACAGGATTCGGAGACAGCCTTAAGCATGAAAGATTTATTCAGTGCTCAGGCATTGATGGAAAAATCATCTACTTTACACAGGACTGCCTTCCAAATATCGAGATGTTTATCACAGTGTACAGGAATATGTATTTGGGAGTATATCACAACAGGAACACCTGCGCATTTGATGAGATGCTGCACACTGCTCTGGAGCTGAGAAAAAAAGAGATTGGAGAGCTAATGAACTACTCAGAGGAAGGATTGAAGAAGAAGTTGCTCGAAGAGAATAACGGAGATCCCAGACAGCAGGCAGCGGCATACCTTGCCAGAATGGTCTTCCAGAAGCAGGAGCCCTACCGGGATTTGTTTTTTGTTGGTCTAGAAGATAAAGAAACTATAAGAGAAATCAGGCGAAGGCGGGGAACTCCCATAGAGACTGAGACACTGAATGAGGAGATAAGGAAAGGGTTGCAGATCGAGCGGCATCAGGTGATCTGCGTAGACCAGAAGATTCCGGATGCCCAGCCAAAACTTTCAACTGACACCTATATCAAGCCTTTCCAGTCAGGATCAGAGGATGCCAAAATCATAAGGCTTGAGGAGTTCAGGCCTGGCCTCCCTCACATGGACAAGAGGCATCTCTTCCCATTCTCATTTCGAGTCATTGCCCCACAGGAAATAGCATACAATCCTGAAAATAGAAAGAGGGCAGAGGAGATTATTTTGGGGTGATCTTCCTCACAATGCCCTTCTCTGCATCAACCTCGACAAGATCCCCATCTTTGAATACCTGTGTGGCAATGGAAGTCCCGATGATACATGGAATGTTAAATTCCCGGCTTACGACAGCAGCATGAGAGGTTATGCCTCCTCTGTCAGTAACAACTGCTCTGGCTTTTTTGAATGCAGGAACAAAATCAGGCGTCGTTTCAGGAGCAACAAGAATCTCGCCTTCATGAAATCTCTTGGCATCCTCATTTCTAATAAGAAGCCTCACCTTCCCTCGAGCAATTCCTCTGCATGCAACGGAGCCTCTGACTTCAGTAATATCAGAGGACTGCTTTGGCCGCATCACTCCAAGGAGTGCATTGACCTCAGCACCAGTAAGAATCTTCTGCTTTCCATTTTCAATAACAGCACCAAAAAGATTCTTTCTTGAGACAATATCAATGGCGCTAAGGTGTTTTTTGAATCCATCTAATGCAGACAGGATCTCGTCTTCAGAAAGCCAGTTTGCATCCATACCTATAGCAGTGGTTACCTGATCAAGCAAAAGCCTGGCCCGAAATGCAACAATATCAGAAACCTCTGCGCAAAGGAGGCGCAGGTATGATAGCTCGCTGGCAGACTTAACAGGAGGATGAGTTGAAGTTCTTGTTTCAGATGGCGCAGGGATGCCCCTGTGTATCTCTTCTAACAGTTTCTCCTTTGTGAAAGGTTCGCCTGCAAGATGATGCGTCCCAACCCATTCAAATTCAGAGATGTGCGCATTCAAAAATCTGGAGATTTCTTCATCATTCTCTATTTCAGGCAAGGATTTCCCATTTAAGCCCTTTGAGTCAATCAATGCGGAAATCCTAAGAGCATCGAGTTGCTGCTTCATAAGATAAGTAGGTTCAGGAACGCACACCTCATGAGCCAGTTCAGCAAGAGGGATTCCTTTCTCAGAGGCATATGCAGATAGTTGTTTTTCCACTGCTTCACCTATCGGAGAAATCATAATCCAAGGAGCGGTAATCGTACGAAAGGTTGCAAAAAAGAATCTGGTTCTCTCAAGCAGGCTTCCATCTGCGCTGTCTGTGCTAAATCTCTCTGATGCCTTTAATGCATTATCCAAGGTTTTTCTGCAATACAGGATAAACCTCCTGACAAATAAGGGATCAGTGCATACCTTTTCTCGGATTGCCTCCCAATCTAGAGACCTGTACCAAAAATGTCCGTCCAGCACAACAAAATCTCCCTTGATGCCTGCCAAGCCAAGTTTAGCCTGCAAATCAGGATTATACCACAGATTCCAGAAACTGATAGAAAGCACGGATTGATGCCATTGCCCCATATAACCACAATCTGATTTTTGGATATCCATATTCTATCTCCAGCACTCAACAAAAATAGTAATTAATTAGCTTCCCTTCTATCCTTTATCACCTTTGCAGGCACTCCTCCAACGATGGAATACGGAGCCACATCTTTTGTCACAACAGCCCCTGCTCCGACAATGGAATGCTTGCCAATCGTGACTCCCTGCACAATAGTTGCATTATTGCCAATCCAGACATCGTCCTCAACCACAATCGGCTTCAGGATAAAGCCCTGCTGCTTGATCGGTTTCTCAGGATCAGAATGGCCATGATTCCAGGTGAAAAACCCGATGTTTGGCCCAAGCCTGACCCAGTTTCCAAGCTTGATGCCCCCTCGTGCATGGAAATAGCAGTGCTCATTGATGCTGCAGTTATCCCCTACTTCCATGTTCTCGGGGAAAAGGATTTTTACTCCCTCCATGATGATGCAGCGCTTCCCTAATTTCTTGAATAAGAGCTTATAGAGCCCATACCTTGCGATAATGCCCCACCCTCCGGGTATCCACCGAAACACAAAAACAATTGGCTCAAGGATGAAGTAATCCCAAATCAATCTAAAAAGCGATATCGACGCAGATGTTTTTTTGAGGATGCGATATGCTGCAAAAAGGCCAATAATTAAGAGAGCTCCAAGGATGCTCAAGACCAGTTGTAGTGCCATAGTTCATCTCCTTTTCAGCATCAAATGGGAAGCAAATGCCAGTATCCCCAGCACGGTATACTGTCCAAAAAGATTCACAATGGCAAATGCTCCAACAATCCCTTTATCAGATGCTAATAGTGTGGTAAATAAAAAGGTTAGGGTCAGCTCCCTGCTTCCAACCCCTCCAGGCAGGCCGCTCAATATCCCGAGCAGAGAGGAAGCTGCCATGATCTGGCAAAACAGAAAGAAAGGAGCCTCAAGCCCGACAGCAAATGCAAAGAGGTATTGCGTAAAAAAAACCGCAAGCCAGATAAGCAATGCCTGGCCTCCCAGCATTAAAAAATTGCTAATACTGAATATTCTGAGTAGATGTACATCAAATTGAGGAAAAAACCTTGTGATCAATGGCTTTAAAAAGAAAATTCCAAGAACGAGGATGCTCAATACGCCCAATAGAACAAAAATAAGAAATTTAAGATTCAAAGCAGCCAGCAAAAACAACGAGAAAACAACAAAAACAACAGAATCAGAGAATTTCTCCAGAATATAACAAACACCAAGCGCCTTCTTGTCAGCATCTTTGTAATAGAAGAGCTTTCCTCCTTCTCCTAGCTTTCCCGGAGTCACTAAACCAAATGAGGTCACAACATTATGTATCAAGAAATGCGTAAAATACGGTCGGACAATGCCTGCCTTATTGCTCAGCATGCCAAATCTGACGGCCTTCAGGAATTGGGAAAGAAGTAAGACGATCAATCCCAAAAAAAACCAGCCCCACGTGACAGAAACTGTCTGAAATGCAGTAAACACATCGACCCAAGTGAGAAAGAACAGGAACAACAACACCGAGACTGCAATCTTGACAACGAGTTTCCATTTCATCAGAAATCGTATTTCCCTCTCCAGTTGCGGTAGATAATCTTCAGGACATCAATTCCGTATGTAAAGGGATTGAGATGGCTCTTCTCAGTTGAGTAGCGCGTTGGGATCGGAATCTCCTTAACCCTAAGCTTCTTCTTTGCAGCCATGAGCAGCATCTCTCCGTCAAAATGGAAGGTGTTGCTTAATTTCTCAAAAGGGATATTTTCCAATGCCCTCTTTGAATAGAGCATATACCCCGAGTGATACTCAGCCATATTGAGCCCATAGGCGAGATTCTCGAGAAAGGTCAAGAACTTATTGCCAAGATATTTGTAGAGCGGCATCCCTCCCTTAATTGCACCTCCTGCAAGCATCCTGCTTCCCTGCACAACATCATATCCATGCTCAAATGGATCAAGCAAGGTGTGCATGATCTCCGGCGCATATTGGCCGTCAGAATGCAGCAGCACGCCAATATCAGCCCCTTCCTTCACAGCTTCCTCAAACCCAGTCTTCTGTGCAGCTCCGTATCCCTTATTTTTTGGATGCGTCAGTATCCTTATTTTTTTGTATGTCTCCTTCAATCCTTCTATGACGATTCCAGTATCATCAGCGCTTCCATCATTGACTATGATGATTTGGAAGAGATTCTTCATCAGAGAAGGAGGGATTCGTTCTAAAACACTTCCAATGGTGCTGCTTGCATTGTATGCAGGCATGACAACGATGATTTTTTGATTTGGCATACAAGGTGATGGTTGCTCCGTGAATTATAAACCTTTCCACAACCTTGTCGCATTGAAAAGTCATGCAGCGCCCTCTCGTGAGCCATCTTAAAATAAGACAGCAGAGCGACAAGGGGGGTTGCCCCCTTCGGGGAATGTCGCTGTTCTGCCTGACTTGCGCATGGCGAACATGGCGCTGCCGAGCGAAGCGAGCAACTTTTCAATGCGACCCACAACCTTATTAAATCCGCATCTTTCCTTTCAGTCCATGCCTGAGTACAACTCAAAGATAAGGGAGTTTGAGGAAGAGCTCAAAAAGACAAAATACAATAAAAAGACGCAGCATCACGTTGGTTTAGTAAAGGCAAAGATTGCAGCATTGCGCGATAAGGAGCAAAGCAGGGCTGCAGGAAAAGGGAAGACCTACAGCTATGACGTGAGGAAAACCGGAGACGCTTCAGCAGTCATCCTCGGTTACCCTTCAGTCGGAAAATCCACGCTTCTGAATAAGCTCACCAATCAGGAATCCAAGACAGCCGCGTACGCGTTCACCACGCTTACAGTGATCCCGGGGTTATTGGAGCATAAAGGCGCAAAAATCCAGATCCTTGACGTTCCTGGAATTGTGAAAGGCGCTGCTGCAGGTACAGGCAGGGGAAAAGAGGTCCTTGCCGTCATGCGCAGCGCAAACCTGGTTATTATCCTTATAGATGTCAACAGCCAGGATCACCTGAATGTTCTGATCAGGGAGATATTTGAATCAGGGATCCGGATCAACCAGAAAAGGCCTGACGTCAAGATCAAGAAGACTGCCCGGGGAGGGATTCGCATCGGCAAGACAGTAAAGAAGCTCACCCTTACAGACGCCACAATACAGGGGATTATGAAAGAGATGGGGATTATGAACGCAGAGGTTGTTATTCGGGAAGATATTAGTGATGACCAGTTGATTGACTGCATCGAAGATAACCGCATCTATCTTCCTGCAATAACTGTGGTCAACAAGATTGACATGGTTGATCCTGAGAAAGCAAAGGCTGTTGCCAGGGATGTTAAAGCCGATATCCTGGTGTCGGCGGAGAAAGGGATCAACATCGAACAGCTAAAAGAGGCCATATTCAGGAAACTAAACTTCATAAGGATGTATATGAAGGAGCCTGGCAAGAAGCCTGATATGGAAGAGCCTTTGATCATGACGCATGGATGCACAATCAGGGATGTCTGCAGAAAGCTCCATAGGGAGTTTGAGTCCAAGTTCAAGTTTGCAAGGCTCTGGGGCCCAACCGCAAAGTTTCCTGGCCAGAAGATTTTGAGGCTGGACACGGTGTTGAAAGATACAGATGTTCTTGAGATTCATCTGATATGAGCCGGCCTCCAAACAGGCCCAAGTATTTCTGGTTCTTATTCATCATTCTCCTACAGTAGGGAAGTTACATTAAAGATAAGTAATAAAATAACTAATATACATTTTTAATAAGTATTATTACATTAATAATAGGTAATTCTACATGAAAGATAAGTTTAAAATAGCAAGGTTTATAAGGCATAAGGGCAAGAAGAGAGTACTGTGCAAAAGAAATCTCAGGCAGAGCTGAAGAGAGCCCTCAGTTCATTGGTAAAGAGCCTGAAAGCCTCTGGCTCAATCTCAAGGGAAGAGTTGCTCTCATTCTTTGAAGAAGACATGCTTCCAGTTGATATCTTCACCTCAAAGCTCGGCATTCTTGAAGCTGCAGTAAAATACCTTCACGAGCAGAAAGCCGAGAGTTTCTCATCCATTGCAAGAAAGCTGAACCGCAACCCACGCACGATATGGGCTTCCTTTACAGCTGCAAAGCGAAAACATCCTTCCAGATTCAGGATTAAAGGAGAAGCTGGAATTCCTTTGAAAGCCTTGGCAAAAAGAAATCTTTCGCCTCTCGAATCGATTTCACTTGAGCTCAGCCACCTTCCCTATCATCAGATTGCTAAACTCCTGCACAGGGATCAGAGAAACATCTGGAATACAGTCAATAAAGCAAGGAAACATGAGAAAAGAGCGTAAAAGGCAGTTAAGGCAGTATATCCGCAAGCAGCGGAGATCTGGCTACTCATACAGCTCTGTTTACAAAGCCATCCTCACATATGGCTATGATGAGGACATTGCAAAAAGCCTGGTTCAGAGGGAAATGCAGGCAAGCGCGGCAAAAGTAATAGGGATTATAGGTGTGCTCCTCATAATAATCGTGTTTGGCCTGTCCAATATCATTAATGGCCCTACAGGATTTGTTCCTCAGGGAAAAACAAAGGTGTATACTGAGACGCTCAACCAGTCATTCACCTCATCTCAGATCATAGACTGGAAACCTGTAAGGCGGGATATAGGCTGGGTAAAGATCTCCGGCACGTACATAGGAACAAAGCCAATGAAGATCTACTTTATAGCCAATGACACAAGACTGCTGCTCTTTGAATACCCCACAAATACAACTGAAGGAATCCTTATCACAGGATTCGCTGTGAGCAATGAGAGCAATCTAAGCTCAAATGTTTCAGATGTTGAAATTGGCGCAAACGAGACAAGCAGCAATCTTACCAATGCGGTTGATGATCTTACAAAGAAGGGAGCAAATGAAAGCGCACCAACAACAAACGAGACTGGAAAAAGTGACAGTATAGGCAAGGCAGAAGAGAGTATAATAAATGATACAACAGAGCATACTGAAATCCAGGCAGGAAATGAAACCGCAAGCAATATCTCCATCATCCTGAAGCCTGCAAAAAGCATTGCAACAAAGAAAGACGCCGTAACCGTGGACATTGATGCAGCGTTCTCCTGGAACACAAGCTCCGAAACGCTATGTACCAGGTGGGAAGCCTATTCATACGATACCGAGATTTCCACATTTACTTGCCAGGGATCGGAGGAATGCTGCGCATCGATGGGCCTTGATTCAGCATCAGAGCAATGGAACGATACCTATTACGCCCAGTATGGAAGAAACGGAGCAACAGAAAGAAACACAATAGCAGCCTCTGTGCTTTATCATAAGTTTGATATCGAAAACCTCACGATTCAGAGCGCTATAAGCAATCTCGTAGCCGTAAACATCACCTTCGTTGATGCGATTATCGAGTTTACAGACCAATGCAGGGAAACATGCGCTATCAGCCTTAACCAGTCTGAGTATAAGATTGAAGTAGAACTGGAGGAAGGCAAGGTTATGCTCAATTCCATAGCGTATACCTCAACTGAAAATGCAAGACCATCCTGCAGCATCATCCCCAACATCAGCTTTTTGGCAGGAACAAAAACTGAACTTGACCTTTCGCAGTATTGTTCTGACCCTGATAATGATACTCTCATCTATGCATTGCCTTCGATTGAGAATATAACTTTCAGCATTAATGGCAATCTCCTCTCCCTTTCAGCCGATTCGCCAACACAGCAATTTGCTTACCTTGCAGTTTCAGACGGCATTGCTTCCTTCATCTCAAATGTGTTTGAGATTAATGTTTTGCCTGAGAATACTTCAATCACAACAAGAAAACCAAGCGTCGTTGTTGGCAAGCCTGTAAAATGGACGAAAATTGTCAATTTGAGCACAGAGACTGCAAGCTTCAATATAGAGATTCATCCAGAGGCAACAAATATCACAGTAAGAAAGATTGAGGATCAGGAAGCCAAAGAAATAGCCAAAGAGAAGTTGAAAGTCAGGGAAAACGCAACAGTAAAGACGCTTGAGGACTTTGAGGATGAAAGAAAAGAGAAAGCCATTAACAGCCAGAAACCTGAGAATGCGATTACAGGGAATGTTGTTGCTGAGATACTGGCGCAAGAAAACACTACAGAGCTCATTATCGAAGAGAACATAACCGAGGCTGAGGTGGAGTACTATACTGAAGGCCCGGCAGCAGAGGAATTCAATATCTCAGATACAAGAAAAACAATCACCATTTCCTCAGGCATCCATTATGAGGATATCCTTGCGTTTACAGAACTGCCGAGAGAGGTTTCCAATAACCAATTCTCATTATATTGGCTTGTTAATAATTCAAAAATAAAAATAGAAACAACAAACTATGATACGAATAACAATAGCTTGATTGATTACATTGAATGGATAGTTCCTTCATTAAGCAATCAAACCTATGAATTAAGCCTTGAAATCCTTACACTTCACTCTGTTGCGAAATTAGGAGAGAACTGGACAGTGTATTTCAACACAACAGGAATTGGAAACTTAACAATCTCATTGATAACCAATGAAACCTATAACACAACCTGGGGAGAATGGCCAATAGATGATAATGCAACCCGAGATCATCTTCGGTTTATTGATTTAAAGGCAAGGATTGGAAATGTAAATAATATATCAAATGAATCAGATACGAATTCAACAAATGAATCAAATGAGTACGCATCCATTGATCATGAAAAAGGATTAGACCCAATAACAAACAAAATAATAAAAATAACAAAACAGGATTGGAACTACACTGAAGGAGTTCTTATCAATGAATGGTTGGTTGAAGCTCATCATGCCATCAAGTTTGAGTTCAATGATATTATTGCGTATGCATTGAATGCACCGCCCACCCAAAGTGCTCCTATCCTCAACTCAACAGAGACTTCAAACATAACGACACAGAACCTAACATGCTATAACCGAAGCACAGCAGGAGATGGGACCGTAAACGTCACCAGCATCTTCACCTGGTACAGGAATGGGGTACTGAATGTCTCTTCCGGAATAATTAATGGAACTATATCTGACAATGGGTTAGTTGCATGGTATCCTTTTGACAATGATTACTATGATTACGGGCTAAGCTATAATGGAACAAGGAATGGAAACACATTTATCAACAGGAGCGGCGGAAATAGGATAGGAGGGGGGGCGGCCCAATTTGACGGAGATGTGGATTATATCAATGTTACGAACCACACAGGCTTGAACATCGTAACTGCTCTCACGATTGAGGCATGGTTCTATGCATCAAAGCTTGAAAATTCCAAACAGTCTCTCTCTGATTCCTTCACAGACCCCCGAAGAATTGCGAATACAACAAATGTATCAGTTAATTTCAGCACAGGCAGGATTTCATTAGAAACAGTCTCTTCAACATCAGAGCAACAGGTAAATTTCACCGCAAACGGAACATGGACAAAGCCTGCAGGAGTTGTTTCAGTAAATATAACGCTGGTTGCAGGAGGCGGAGGAGGCGGAGGAGGCGGAGGGGTGGGTTCAGGAGATGGAGGAACTGGAGGGACTGGAGGAAATACGACATTCAACGGAGCAGTAGCAACGAGCGGAACTGGAGGGACTGGAGGAAAGTGCGGAGGAGGGTCTCCATGCTTCGGTCAGGCAGGCGCAGCAGGATCACCAAATGGGGGCAATGGAGGGGCTGGAAGTTCCAATCCTCCCACATGCGGAAGTGATGGAAGTAGCGGAACAGGAGGGTCAAGTGGAGGAAGCGGCGGAGCAGGCGGAGCAGGGCAATGCGCCGATCCAAATGATGGAGGGGGCGGGGGCGGAGGGGGGGGAGG
>DATDTY010000045.1 GCA_035290625.1 Candidatus Nanoarchaeia archaeon | reverse complement strand
CTACAAGTAGCAACCTTTATAAAAACCCGTTCAAACCCTTCTTCAATGGCAACTCAGCAAATCCTCGTCACAGGAGGGGCAGGCTTCATCGGCTCCTTCACAGTAGATGCGTTGATAAAAGAAGGCCATGAAGTGACCATCTTTGACAGCATTGAGCCGCAGGTCCACAGCAAAAGCATCCCCTCTTACATAAACCCAAACGCCAAGCTGATAAGGGGAGATGTAACAGATTACAATCAGCTAAAGCAGGCAATCAAAGACAAGGATATCATCTTCCATCTTGCAGCAATGGTCGGCGTTGGCCAGTCCATGTATCAGATAAGCAGGTACATGAAAGTAAATACAATGGGAACAGCCAACCTTTTTGATATACTAGTAAACAATAACCACGATATAAAGAAAGTAATCACAGCCTCCTCCATGTCCACCTACGGAGAAGGCTCTTATGAATGCGAGGATTGCGGAAACGTCTCTCCAAAAGTAAGGACAGAATCCCAGATGCAAAAAAAGGACTGGGAGCTCCACTGCCCGAAATGCAAAAAAACAGTAAAGCCAATCCCAACAAAGGAATCCAAAGCCCAGGAATGCACATCAATCTATGCTCTTGCAAAAAAAGACCAGGAAGAGATAACCCTTATCACAGGCAAAGCATTTGGGATTCCAGTAGTGGCATTACGGTATTTCAACGTCTATGGCCCAAGGCAATCTTTGAACAACCCCTATACAGGCGTTGCAGCAATTTTCATGTCAATGATAAAGAACAGCCACCCTCCTATGATTTTCGAGGACGGAAAGCAAAGCCGCGACTTTACCTCTGTCCATGATATCACCCAGGCAAACCTTCTTTCAATGAAGAGCAGCGCCGCAGACTACGAGGTGTTCAATGTCGGCACAGGAAGGCAGCTCACAATTAACGATGTAGCGCAAACTCTGCTCAAGCTCCACAAAAAAGAAGAGCTCAAACCGGTAATTGTGAACAAGTTCAGGAAAGGAGACATCAGGCACTGCTATGCAGACATCTCAAAGATACACTCAAAGATCGGTTTTGAGCCAAAAGTGAGGTTTGAAGAAGGCATGAAGGAGCTTGCAGAGTGGTCCCAGACAGTAAAGGCAGAGGACAGGTCAACTGCGGCAACCCAAGAGCTGAGAGAAAAAGGCCTTGTGAAATGAGAATCCTTTTCATCTCAGGAAGAGAGCCTTCCTATGCAAGAAACAAGATCATCCTTAAAGGCCTAAAAAAGAACGGAGCCGAAATAATTGAGTGCTCTTCCTCAAGGCATCCGCTCATCCGCTATCCGTTAGTCCTTGCAAAATTTCTGGCAAAGAGGGGAACCCCTCATGATATTGTCTTCCTAGGCTTTTACAGCCAGCCTCTCCTTCCGATTATACGCAGGCTCACCTCCAAACCTCTAATCCTTGATGCCTTTCTCTCAGGCTACCAGACAATCGCCTTTGACAAGAAGAAATTCAAAAAGTCATCCCTCATAGCAAAGCTCTTCAGGCATTGGGATGAGAACAGCATCCAGGCAGACAAAATCCTTCTTGACACAAACCAGCACTGTGATTATTTCTCAAAAGAATTCAATATACCCAGCTTAAAACTACAAAGGATCTGGATAGGTGCAGATGATGATGTCTTTTATCCGATGCCTGCAAAAGAAAAGAAGTTCATTGTAGAGTTTCATGGAGGCTTCATTCCATTACAGGGAACAGAGTACATAGTAAAAGCAGCGAAGCTCCTGGAAAAACACGATGTCATTTTCATCATGGTTGGAGATGGCCAGACCTATAAGAAATGCAGGCAACTTGCAAAGAAACTTAAATTAAAAAATCTAAGGTTCTTTGGAAGCAAACCCAATATTGAAATCCCAAAGTACATTGCTTCAGCCTCTGTTGGTTTGGGAATCTTTGGCGATACCCAGAAAACCAGTTTAGTGGTCCCAAACAAGGCCTATGAAGTCATCGCAATGAAAAAGCCGCTGATAACTGCAAAAACAAAAGCAGCAGAGGAGCTCTTCACCCACAAAAAGAACGTCTACTTCTGCTCGCCTGCAAATCCAAAAAGCTTGGCTGATGCAATCTTAACCATCAAAAATAACAAGCAGCTTCGAGAAAAGATTGCGAAAGGAGGCTACGATTTATTCAAAAAGAACGCAACTCCCGGGGTTATCGGAAAACAGATCCTGTCCATCTGCAGAAGCCTCAAGCACAACCTATAAATAACGCCAAAGATTCTTCTCCTCTATGAACATAGCCATAACCATCCCTGCCTTTAACGAAGAGAAGACGATAAGCGCTCTTCTTGACAAACTGAAGCAAGTGATACGCCAAAATGGCTATAACGCAAAGATTCTGGTTGTTGATGATGGTTCCAAAGACAGGACAGCAGAAATAGCCAAGTCCAAAGGAGCGGTCGTCTTCAGGCATCCCAGCAACCTAGGCTTAGCCGAGACCTTCCGAACCGAGATGGAGCAAATTCTGCTATTGAATCCAGATATTATAGTCCATATTGATGCAGACAGCCAATATCTTCCAGAAGAGATCCATTTATTAGTGAACGAGATAAATAAAGGGGCAGACCTTGTCCTTGGAAGCAGATTCAAAGGAAAGATTGAGCATATGCCCATCATAAAGCGGATAGGAAACAAAGCGTTCTCCAGCCTCATCTCAAGGATCATCCAGAAGCATTTCTCAGACTTTCAGACAGGCTTCCGGGCATTTACAAGGGAAGTCGCAGAGCAGGTCAAGATAACCTCCAGGTTCACCTACACCCAGGAGCAGATTATCCGGGCAGTCAAGCAGAAATTCAAGGTGGTTGAAGTTCCAGTACACTTCAACAGAAGGCACGGAAAATCAAGGCTGATGAAAGGCCCGTTTGACTACGCATTGAAGGCAGGGGTCAACCTGTTCAGGATCTACCGTGATTATGAGCCGTTAAAATTCTTCGGCCTTTTCGGAGCAATAATTTTCCTGCCAGGCTTCCTTCTTGGAATCTGGCTCACCTACCTCTTCCTGACAACAGGCATTGTCGGCCATTTTCCCAGCATCATGCTTGCAGTTCTTTTGATAAGCATATCAATCCAGGTCTGGCTGTTTGCATTCTTGGCTGATATGCTGAGGAAGTGATTGTAATCATGAAGAACATTGAAAAAATCTCTTTTTTATCTATTTTGTCATAGGCAGTTCTCAAATGTCTGCAATTCGTGAAAAAACAATCAGGCAATCTTGTATAATACCTAGTACTACCTATTTTAAGGATTATCTCCCTCTTGTCTTTTGAAAAAAAGCTGTTGACATCTTTTCCAATCTCTATTTGAGCCCTCCCATCTCCATGGTATCCTACACTGCAGGTTCTCATCATTTTCATTAACTCCCTATATTGTCTTGAGGGTTTTAATAATATTTAAAAGTAATTCATCACTCTCCGGTGGAAGGTACTAGAAGACCTCGAAAAGAACTCCTATCCCTTCTTCTTCAATTCCAAACACGCAGAATTGATGCAGTACCTCTTTCCTGTCGGCTTAGGCCCATCATCAAAGACATGCCCAAGATGCCCTCCGCATTTCTTGCATAGAACCTCAGTCCTTCTCATAAAGTGGCTTGTATCAGATTTCTTCTCCACAGCCTCTTCAGAAACAGGCTTCCAGAAGCTGGGCCATCCTGTTCCAGAATCAAACTTCGTGCCAGAAGAAAACAGCTTTGCTCCGCAACCGGCGCACACATACATCCCTTTATCCTTTGTATTCCAGTATTTTCCAGTGAACGCAGTCTCAGTCCCATTTTCCCGGAGGATATGGTATTGCTCTGGAGTAAGCTTCTTTTTCCAGTCCTGTTTTTGCATTTGCATAAGCAAATAGACGCCCTTTAAATCATTTCCGCTTCAGTAGTAAGCGACAAAAATAAGTCATAGAATAAATCGCTTACTAATGTTTGCCAGACATAACACTTTTATGGGTTATTTATGTCTGGCATTTCAGTTCCGCAACCCTCTTGCGTCGAGGCAGCAATTTCATCTGTTTTTCCCGAAGCTGTCCTTCCAGCCGCTTAATCTCTTTTTCATAATACCCTGCGAGTTCTGTATTTCCTTCCAGAATTGCTGAAGCTAACTTAAGATCCTTATGAGTATCTATCTGGCCTTGTATGCTCTCAACCCCCTTCTTATACTTCTTCTTGCTCATCGGATTCCAGCCTCAGCCTTCCCCAGCAATTGTTCAGCAGTCCTCAATAATAACTCAATATCCCTCTTGCCGATTACGCTGCTTTCTGTTACTCTCTCACCTTCTCTCTCATTGCCGTAAATCGTGTAGAACTCCTTAATCTTAGCGGCGGAGATCCCGTTGCTTCGCAAGAACTCAAATAATGCAGATTTCGAGTAAGAGCCGCCATTCCTAATAAGCTCAATCATCAAGAGCCCCCGGATTCTCAGCATCAGGGAATATACAAGGCTTCCAATCTCAAAATCCATATCAAGCCCTTTCCTATTCAGCCCCAATATCTTGGTAGTGTTCTCCAAAAATGTATGAGTATTCCTGAAAGTAAATGTCTTCTCTTTATACCCTTCAAGGAGCATCGGGTTAATGACAGCTTTAGCCTCTTTAATTATTGGAAGCAGAAGAACTGCATTCTCTCTCAATAAGGTATCCATCTCATTGAGGGTAACAACCGCAATCGAATAGGCCAGTATCTTCTTTTCCAATTGCAGCTTGCGATCAGCAACGACCAGGATATCAACATCTGACTCAGCGGCCTCTTCTTGCCTGGCATAGGATCCATACAGATAAACCCCGAGAATATGCTCAGAACAGGGAGCCAGCATCTCTAACACTTCCCTCTTGATGTCTCCAAAGATTTTAGGCTGGCCTAGAAATGCTATCCGTTTTCCAACATACTCTTTGGGCAGCACGACATGGCCGCTGTTTCCGAATCTCTGCACAACCTTTGTTTCCATGTATATACGTATATACAACTAATATTTAAGGGTTGCGTTTTGAAGCACCCTATAAATCACCCTCGGATTATCCCCATGAAACGTTCCTGGAATCTGTCTTTCAAGCCGTAAATGCTCTTTTCCCCATTCTTTCCCGTAAAACGTAGAAAAGATATCCACAGAGTGCTGGTGATCCGAAAGGTAGCTGATGTTCTGCTCCAGCATAAACTCTCCAAGCCTCTCTCCTTTCATCGCCTCAAACGCATTATTGTTGATAACCCCATCCAGGTTCACGACCCTCCTTCCGCTGAAATAGCCTAAAATCCCTGCATTAAACGCCCCTATCACAGCATCCGGCGGAGTATTGGCTTTAATCCAGGAGGCGTCATCCAGGAACTCCTTATGCCAAGGGCTTCTTCCAAAGCTCCAGAATTCTCTTCCGGATTGGACAAAAGACAAAAGCACCAGGACTCCTAAAAAACCGAGTGCGATAGTTCTATAATGGTATTTTTTCAAGGCAACCCAAGACAAATAATAAAAGAGCAGCCCAAAATAGATTGAAATAACAATAAGCAACGGATAAAAATACCTCATCGGAAGATACCAGTGGTACAAGGGATAGTACAGGAAAATCAGCAGGCTAAAGACAAGCAGGAAATTCAGGCTCTTTATTTTTGCATAAAACCCTTTAAACTTCCCCCCAGTCTTGATAATGAATAAAAGGATAATCAATCCTATACCTCCCCACACAAGTATAGAACTCAATGACGAGAAGTAATAACTATATCTCACCATCCCGAAAGGCAGCAATCCCCCGAATCCCGAGATCATGAAAGCGATTCCTGCGGCAATACTTGCATAGGACACCTCCCTCCACACAAACGCGCCGCTCAAGTAGCTTCCATACTCCTCAAGGAACCATTGATGGTGCTGGAACGGAATCGCAACGCTGCTCACCTGCCGTATTGTATCAAAGTTCACATAATTCCACACAAACCACGGAAGAATAAGCAAAGTAACAATAATCCCGGTAAAAAAAGCAGGCTTAAATTTCTCCGCAATATTCCCCGTCTGAGCAACCATCATATCGAAGAGAATGACAATAAACAGCAGCACAGCATCAAAACGACTGTAGATTGCCAACGCAGCAGTAATGCCTATAAGAAAATAATCCTTCATCTCAAATACACCCTTCCTCAAATTTACATACACAAATATCAATAACCCAAAAAACCATCCAGCCATTGCAGTCTCCATTCCATTCAGCCCGATAAAAAACACAAACGGATTCAGCAGCCAAAACAATCCTGCAACTAACCCTGCAGAAGAATTCGTATATTTCTCAACAATCCTAAACACAAAATATGAAGTAGCAACACTAAATATCATCAGCACAACAAGAGACAGCGTAACAGCCTGCAATGAAAATGCAGGAAATATCCAATACAGAGGAACAAGCATCCATGTCCATAACGGCTGGAACCCATTCGTAGGATTGACTCTGTCAAACGTTGCTCCATTTCCAGAAGCAATGTTCTGGCTCAGCATGAAATAATAAAAAGCATCCTCATCAATAGTCTTTGTCAGCAGGAACTCAACAGGCAGAAAACTGATAGCGATCTTAAAAGCAAGGGTTGCAATCATCACTGCAATAAGCCATCTCACTGCTGTTTTGGGATGCATCAGCAACAGGAACTGAGTTTGCTTTTTAAAACTGCCGTCTTAATGCATCACACGGTCAGAAGGATAGAACTGTTTGAGATAATAGGCTGTGGCATCATCAAGAATATGCAATCCTTTAGCCTTCCTGGCTTCTCTGCTGAAAAACTCTTTTATGAACCTGGCT
Source organism: Candidatus Nanoarchaeia archaeon (assembly GCA_035290625.1). Taxonomy (NCBI): domain Archaea; kingdom Nanobdellati; phylum Nanobdellota; class Candidatus Nanoarchaeia; species Candidatus Nanoarchaeia archaeon. Next base: position 13,993 of record DATDTY010000045.1, on the reverse strand, counting down.
GCCTCATCAATGTCTGCAACAACAGCATCGCATGAGACTGCAACAAACGGATCGATATAATCCTTGTAGGTTCTTCCAAGCACCTCCTTCTCTGAGGCATTAAACTTCCCATTTTTTGGAGCAATCCCAAGCAAAGGCCTCTTGAAGTATTTTGCAATGAGCATTTCCTGCGATCCTCCTACGCTTATGTCATCAGACAGATAGGCAATGACCAGGTCAGCTTTTTGTATCATAAAGCAATTTCTTCCAACAATCAGCTCAGGATTTCCCTGGTCAAAATCAAAATCTTCATCAGCCTTTGTTGTGTCCAGGTTAACAATCTCAAAGCCAGACTTGGCAGACAGTTCCTTGCAGAAATCGTCTCTCCAGCTATGCGTTTTGAAAACAGATTCCTTGGAAATCTTCCCTGCAGCATAGACTTTTATTGTTTTCAAAGCTTTTCCTCCTCAAGTCGCAATGAAAAGCGATGCAACGCCATCCGTGAGCCATTTAAACAGAGAGCAGAGCAACGACAAGGGGGACGCCCCATACGGGGAATGTCGTTCAACAGCCGAAACAGTACATGGCGAACTAGGCGTTGCCGAACGAAGTGAGCAACTTTTCATTGCGACTCCTCTCCAGCAGCCTTCACATGCTCCTTAACCCTTCCCCAAAAGAACAGAAATATCAGGCTTGCAATGATATAGTTCAATATCAGCAAAAGAAGAAAGAAAGCAGCGGCAGCCTCAGCATTCACCCCTACTTGAGAATACAGAAAGACCCCTGCAGATTCCCTGACCCCGAGTCCATTTAACGTGATAGGAACCAAAGCAACGATCACAAGCATCGCCTGGATTTCCATCAAAGTAAAAAGATCCAGAGAAACGCCAATGCTCTTAAACAAAAACCACATGAACCACGTCAGAACAAACCACTTGACGACTGAAATGCAGAAATTCAAAGACAGCCTTGCCTTGTGATTCTTCACATAGTAAATAAACGTATCTAGAAATTTGTCAAACCTGCCTGCATAAGACCTCAAGACGTGTCTTCGGGTGAACATTCTTACAGGCTCAAGAAAAACCAACAGCCCTAAAATCCCGGCTCCTAACAGAATAAGCAAGACTGTGAATGCAGCATTCGTCTCAGGAAAGAACAAGAAGAATCCAAACACGGCAAGCGTAACAATGATCGCAGTCGTAATCATCTTATCAATCAAAAATAATGCCGCAGCCTTGCCCATCTCTATCCCTTCCTTCTTCAGATAGTAAATAAGGGAAAGCTCTCCAATCCTTGAAGGCAGGAACAGGCTTATCGCCCAGCTTAGGGAAAAGATTCTGACAAACTCAAGATACCTAATCTTATTATTCACCGGCCACGCCAGCATCATGAAATTCCCTGCTCCGATGAGCATCCCGAGGCCGAAAAAGGTGACAGCAAGCACAACAACCAATACATTAGCCTGGCCAAGATGGTTAATAACCTCCTTAATCCCGACAGTATAGAACAAAGCAGCAAGGATAGCAACTCCAAACCCGATTCGCATAAGGGCATGAACCCATTTCATCGTTTCCATCCCTTGACAGCAAGTAGAGCCATATACAACACCAGAAACAGAAGGATTTGATATAAATACTCATCGCTCCAGAACAGTCCTGCAAACGTGCTCTGGAACGAGAACGGAAGCCACACATGAATCGGCCCATAGACAAAAAACCGATTCGTCATGTCAGCCAGGATATGGGAAACAGAGCCAATGCTCAACAGCAAAAAAGCCTTCTTCTGGTCATAAACAAACAATCCTGAGGCAATCAAGGCAAGCAAAAACGCCCCTAATAACGAATGAGCTGTCGGATGGAAAAACAGGAACATCTGCTCTGCATTAAACGGAAGAAAGAATCCCAGAAGATGTGCCTTGCTCACGATATCAGGCAATAATGCGCCAAGGACAACAAGAGCTCTCATCTCTCCTTTTTTGACCCTGCCAATCTCGCAGAGGATCAATGCAAATAAGATATGGCCTACCCAGTCAGGCACGCTTCCTCACCGCAAACCCATGTAATGAAATCCTCCACGCCCTGAAGAAAAACGCCAGAAAAACAAGAAAGGCAGCTATTGACACCGCATACTTAAAATCATGATAATCTTCAATATGAATATCCTCCGCCTGCAGAGTTCCATCTCCTCTCAATCTTCCAACAACAACTCCTGAGCCCAATTTTGGAACCTCTATCTCCTTATCAGATACAATCTCAACCGGGATATTGCTTGTTGTCTCCAAAAAATACCTTCCATCTGACTGATAAATCCTTCCTTCAGCCTCAATGATCCTTCCGTCATACATCTGAGGATTCTTTGAAAACCCAGTTATGCTCGGATAATATCTCTCATACATGGAAAAAGAATACGCAGATAGCAATAAAAAAACAACAAGGGCGGCCAGAGAAATCCAGCGCATTTACCGTACCTCAGCCAAAAAATTCCCTATCGCAAGAACATCAACAGCTCCCAGCTTCAATGACCTTAGGGCATCATCAGGGGTGCATACAATCGCTTCTTCATGCATATTGAACGAGGTATTTACGAACAACGGCCTTCTTGTTATATCATAATAGCTCTTCAGGATTTTGTAATAACTCTGGTTCTGATCACTGGATACTGTCTGCGGCCTGGCAGTGTTGTCAAGATGGTTGACAGCAGGAGCTTCTTCAGCAGCCCGTTTTGTAGAATTCAGCGTTATCGTCATAAACCAGGTTGCGATCTCTTTAGAACCAAAATCTGCATAATAGTCCTCAGCAGCATCCCGCAAAATTGAAGGAGCGAAAGGCATGAACTCAGTCCTGTTAAGCCTCTTGTTCAGCCACGCATTGATGAACTTATCCGTAGGGTCAGCCAATATCGACCTGTTGCCCAAAGCCCTTGGACCGTATTCCATCCTTCCGTTGAATCTTCCCACAATCTTCTTGTTTGCCACAAGCTGGCCAACCCATCCTTCAATATCCTTGACATACTGGTACTTCACATTATGCCTCTTCAATTCATTCTCAATAAACTCTTCATTGTATTCAGGCCCAAAGTACGCATGAGAAATCCCAACAGGCATTGGTTTTCTTCCATCTGCGATGGTCTTTCTAGCCCATAAGCCTAAAGCAGCTCCGACTGCTAATCCTCCGTCTCCCATGTGAGGGTGGATATAGGCCTTCTCGACACCCTCAATCTCAGATACAACTTGGTTCGCCCGCACATTTGCAAACCCTCCTCCTGCCAGACAAACATTCTTTCTCGGGTATTCCTTTAAAGAATTCTGAACAAGATCCCTGCACACCTCTTCAAATCTCTTCTGCAGCCCGGCAGCAATATCTTCTCTTTTCATATGTTGGGTGAGGAGATGAACTCTTGCAGCAGCAGTCCTCCCCCATCCTTTCACAAAAGGAGTCCTTCGATATTGCATCCCCTCTGTCTTCATCATCTTCTCGAACAGAGGATACCCCTTCTTTGCATCTCCATACGCAGCCAATCCTGTAACCTTTCCTTCATGCCTCCCGTCAACAAATCCCATATTAAAAGTGATATAACTGTAGATCGACGCAGGCGAATGGTAAAAAGGAGTCCAAGCAACCCGCTTCAATCCATTATGCTCATCTACAACATTTACAGTCGCGCACAACCCATCCCCGCTTGAGTCTGTTGTAACAACAATGCAATCCTTGAAATTAGTGAAAGGAGCAGTGTAAAACGCGCCCGCAGCATGGCATTCATGATGCTCCACAAACTCAACCTGGGCATTAACTCCCTTCTTTCTGATATGCTCAATAACCTCCTTTCCATGCTTCATCCTTGAATACACTACCCGGTACGCAGAAATAAAAGCAGAGGATCCGATGAGTGAAGGCATCTTGCTCAATTGATCCATGACAAATCTCCTTTTATTCGGAATCCTGAAATCCTGGTTGGCTCCTGCTCCCGGAGTTATATTTGCAATCGCGACAGCATCAATCTCCTCAGGCTTTACTCCGGAAATCCTAAAGACTTCGTCAATGGACTTATACGGAATCCCCCAATAGAGCTTGATCCGAAGAAGCCGCTCCTCATTTACAGCCACTAAAATCTTCCCATCTTCTATGATTGCAGCTCCTGAATCATGAGACAGGTGTATCCCGAGTATTTTCATAGTCGGAGAATCAGTGTATGTCTTTTAAATGTTTGGGTAAAAAGGGCAACTGTATTATCCCGAAACTATTTCCCTACGGTGAGTTACATTGGAGCATGAAACTCACCAGAGGGAAGCTTATGGAGACCATAAGGCGCAAGAATGATGGCTGGACAACCTATCAAGCGAGGAAAATAGCCCGTGTTAGATTTAGGGCGAGGAGCCCTCATTTTGTATAAGAAAGCAGTAGAAACCCCCCTCATCCCTTTCTGCGATTAAAATAATGCTCCAAAACACCTAATTGAAAGGTAAAAATCCTCTTAGGATTTTTCTTAAATATCTTCTTGAGGTCAGATCTCTTCATCCATAGAACATCCTTAACCTCGTCTTTCTGCGGCTTCAATTTTCCCTCTTTGACCTCGCATACAAAAACAAAGCCAATCCACGGTTTTCCGCCCTTTATTTGCTGGTTGCAGCAAAAGGGAACAAACGCAAAAGACGCATCTCGTTTTGGAGAAAACCTTCTAGTCTTGATTTCTGGCCTAATCGTAGCAACTCGTAAACCGGTTTCTTCAAAAACTTCTCTCTTAAGTGCATGATACACGTCCTCATATCTCTCTATAGCTCCTGCAGGTATCTCTAATGTTCCTGAATAAGTCGGATCTCCATGAGGCTTCCATCTCGTTTGAACAAGAACCTCAGTTACCCCTCCGCGTCTACGTTCAATAATCGCAGATACTGTAGGTATGCCTTTCAATCTGCCCATCATAGCATTTTTAATACGGGGATATATAATACTTGCCGAATTCAAATAATTTATATAAGGATCTAAAGTGTCGTTATTCAAAATGCAATCCCTCAAAACCCTCTATGAACGTTTCTGGGGAGACCTCTATTTTATCCGTAGGTATGAATGGAGCGAAATCAATAAGCATCTAGGAAACCTAAAAGGGAAAAATGCGCTGGACTTAGCGTGTGGAGGGGGCTTCTTCACTGAAAAACTTGCAAAGAAAGGAGCATTGGCAAAAGGAATTGATGCAGACGAAAACACAATAAAAATAGCAAGAAAATATCACAATAAACCTAATGTCGCATTTACAACAGCCAAAGCAGAAAAATTGCCGTATCCTAGAGATTTCTTTGACATCGTGGTTTCAGTATGCGCCATGCAGCACTTCGAGAATGACGAAAAAGCTATGAGAGAGATAAACAGGGTACTCAAGCCATCCGGAAAGCTCATTTTATCAGTAGACAGTTTCTCATATCCAGGAACCCCTCTTGATACAGTCAAGATGCACCAAAGAAAGGAACATGTCCTGCGCCTCTATACCAAAGAATCTATGAAAGAAAAACTGGAACGAAACGGGTTCAAGGTAGTATCCTCTAAATACATCTTCACCTCACCCCTCTCTTCTGGTATCCTAAGGCTCCGGATGAGATCAGGGAATATGCCTCTTCTATTACTCTTCTTCCCTTTACTCTATTACCCGGTTCGTATCTCAGATTTCCTTTTCAAAACAAACAAAGGAGGATACATACTCATCCTCGCAGCAATAAATACGCAAGAATAATCTAATCCTTTAATAAAATCTTGAGTAGATCAAGTTCTTCCCTCCCAATCTCTCTGAATAAGTAAAGAATTCCGAGATAAACCACCGATGATAAAGGAACCAACACAGGAATGGGTAGTTCATATAAAGCAAAGATCAGTATGCTCATAATCATGCAAGCGATCAAAGGCTTGGCTAACGCTCTAAAAAACCGTAATTTTATCCCCAACCGCCTCACATAATATCCTAACATAATAAAGATGCAAAAAGCAGTTGATACAGTCCCGATGCTTGCACCAACAGCCCCAAACTTAGGAATTAACAATATATTAATAATCATATTTAAGAGAATTCCTAAGCCTGTTGCGTACATAAACTTCTTCTGCATATCGGCAGCATTAAGCAGGAATCCAAGCAGATAGACAATGAACAAGAACGCCTCAGCCCAAATCAATATTTTAAGCAGAATTATGGAAGAGGAGAACTGTTCACCATACATGAAAAGGATAATCCTCTTGGCCAATAGAGTGGTTCCGAATGCTATAGGGAGTATAATGATAATAAGGTATTTCATTGCCCTTCTAAATAACAAGATCAAATGCCCCATATTTGTATGAAAGAGTCGACTCATTGCAGGAAATAAGACAGTCAAAACCACAGTAGGTATGAAATTGAAGCTGACAACAAGCTTATTTGCGGCCCCATACTGTCCAGCAATCGCATAATCTCTGAGAAAGGAAACCATCAATATATCAATCTGGAAATACAAGGACATAAAGACGATACTAAACCAAAAAGGAACCCCTTCGATAAACGCCTGTTTCCAGAACTTAAAGTCAAATTCAGGCTTAATCCTCCTGACAATCTGCTTTGATCCAAGATACAATATCCCGAAGTAGGATACATGGGACACAAGAATCACCAATGCCAAATAAACAACATCAAACCCTCTGCTCAACAAATACCACCCAAGAACCAAGGCAAGAAATCTCTCGGCAATTTTAGCAATTGCTTCATATTCCATTCTGAAAGCCGATTGCAGCAATGCAGCAAAAATCAATCCAAAATAATAAACAAACACCGCAAACAGTATGATTAAGATGGTAGCACCCGCATTATTATTGTCATTAACGAATAGAGAACCCATTATTGCAATGCCTAGGACAAAGGCGCTTAATACGAATTTGAACAAGCTAATGTTATTTACGTATTTCTGTGCTTTTGACAGATCCTTAGAAAGTTTTCCTATCATTAAAGTAGTCATGCCAAAATTTGTGAAAAGGACGAAAACGTTTGCGTAAGCAAATGCAAAAGAGTACACTCCCAAGCCAGCATCCCCCAAGTACCTCGCAATAATAACAATAAGTACAAAGGAGAAAATATTTCCTATAACCTCCGCCAGAAACAACCACGAAGTGTTCTGGACAATCTTTCTGCTGAGGGTTGTCATCTTAAATAAGAGAGGGGAATCATGGCTTATTTTATAAAACTTAGTATCAAATGGGTGGCATTGAAAAGTTGCTCACTTCGTTCGGCAATGCCGACTTCGCCTTGCGCATACTCTCATGGGAAGCGACATTTCCCGTATGGAGCAACCCCTTTGTCGCTGTTCTGTACTTTGAATAGAAGGCTCACAAAGGGCATTGCATGACTTTTCAATGCGACCGCATTATAGCAAGATTTAAATAGAGTTTTCTTTTACTCTACTGAATGGCCAGAGTCCTTCTTTTGTATCCTAGTATTATGGAACAGGAATTTGGTGAGTTGGGACTTCCGCTTTCCACGCTGTATATTGCCAGTGCGCTAGAAAAAAAGGGGCATGAGGTTCGATTTATCGAGGGAAGGTATAATCCAGGATGGAAAGAGGAATTTGAGGACCAGCTGATTAACTGGAAACCTCTTTGTGTTGGCGTATCCTCTATGACCGGACCTCAGTTAATTGGTGCAGTTGATGCTACAAAAATGACAAAAAAACTATGCCCCTCTGCAAAGATTGTTTGGGGAGGAGTTCATGCCAGTCTTGTCCCTAAAAAGACCATGGAATCCGGCTATCCCGACATGATTGTTGTAGGAGAAGGCGAGGAAACGTTTGTGAATCTTGTAGACGCAATTGAGCATGCCTCTCCACTCAGGGAAGTCAGTGGGATATGGTATCGGCAAGGAGGGGACATTCTTTATACATCCCCCGCGCCTCTTGCCAATGTCAATGAGATCCCAGAGCCTGCATATCATCTTGTTGACATGGAAAAATATATTATGCACCCAGGAAACATCAAGGAGGAGCGAGTGTTGCCGCTGGTGACAAGCAGAGGGTGCACGTTTCGGTGCGGGTTCTGCTACAATCTCCAATTCAATCAGCAAAAATGGAGGGCGACTTCTGCTGAACAGGTTGTAGAACAGATTAAGAAACTTGTTTCACAGTACAACCTCACAGGGATTTATTTGCGTGATGACCTCTTCTTTATCAATAGGCACCGAGTGAAGAAAATTTGTGAATTGATTATTCGAGAAAACCTGAGCCTCGATTTTTATAATGCGGATATCCGGGCAGACTATATTTGTATGCTTGATAAGGAGTACCTTGAGCTCTTGAGAAAAGCCGGATTTAAAACATTTTACGTCGGGGCTGAGTCTGGGTCTCAGTATATATTAGATAAGCTTCATAAGGATCTCACGGTAGAACAGATTCTAAAGGCTAACCAAGTTCTAAAGGGTACAGGGATAGATGCTACGTTTGGGTTTATGGGTGGGCTTCCCTTTGAGAGGGATGAGGATATTAGGGCAACATTGAAAATCATGGCACAGATAAAAAAGGATAATCCTAAGACCAATGTTGGCTATTACATATTTGTTCCCTATCCCGGGACACCATTATTTGATCTGGGCGTTCGTGAAGGATGGACGAAACTGCCTGAACGGCTTGAGGAGTGGAACTTTGACTGGCAGAATCCTGAGAGGCCTTGGCTCTCCATAAAAAAAAGAAAGTTGCTTAAGGATATCAGCAATACTGTTTCTTTTTGCCTTTGCCTCAATCCCGACCGATATGGCTCGTGGGTTCTTAAATTAGGAACAAAGACCCTGTTCAATATTATCCTTTTTAGGATTAAGCATAATTTTTTTGGAATGCTGTTTGAGAGGTATCTTATCGCAGCATTCATGCATTTGAATATCAGGAGGAGAGGGATTCTACGGCAACGACCCGATCTTGTGAAGAGAACTCAATCCGTGGCTCCTGCTGTCGAGGAAGGTGCTTAATAAGGTGTCCTGAGCTGGTCTTGAGTTCTGGCAGGGAGTATTCCAGTCCGCTAATCGCGTTTTTCAGGCTGGTGTCTCCTAAAATGGGGGGGGGAATTTTCAATAAGAAAAATTTGAAGTGGAGATGGAATACCAAAATATTTCGGAAGTCTATTAAAGCTTAACGAAGGTACAAAAATGTTAGATACGCATGAACTTGGAGATAGAATCGCCCTTTGTAAAAACTGGTTCATAAATTCAGGTATTCAGGAAAGGAACATTCATTCTGCTAATTTCGGAGGGTTATATGCTTGGTTTGACGCTATAAACCAAAAGTATCCCTTTGTCTATTCTGAAATAACTGGCTACGGGATTACCGCGTTCATATTTCTCCATCACCTCTCAGGAGAGAATGTATTTATAAAGAGGGCCGAGGATGCAGCTCAATGGTTAATCAAAGAGGCTATATTCTCTCCACAGCTCGCCTATCGGTGCAAATATTTCCCCGAGGAAAAGAGTTTCCTTAATCATCTATGTTCTTTTGATAACTCTATGATATTAACCGGGCTTTCATTACTTTCTGAGAAACATAATACGTCCATCTATAAGGAGAGGGCAATTGCGCTTGGGGATTGGTTGGTGAATACCATGCAAAAATCAGATGGGTCATTCCATCCAAATTGGGAGGCAGGAAGAGGAAAGTTTATTGAAACTCTTCAGAAATGGTCTACGCAAGCAGGATCTTTTCATGCGAAGCATGCTATAGGGTTATTAAACCTGTATAGAATCACGGGCAAGAGGTTATATAAAGAGTCTGCAATACGATTGTGCGACTGGAGTTTGTCACAGCAGGGAGAGGACGGCAGGTTTATTACAAACGCATCTGATGGAAGCACGAACCAGCATCCTCATTGCTATGCTTGTGAAGGACTCTTATATGCAGGAATATCCTTAAAAGAACCGAAATATGTGCAAGCGGCAAGAAAGGGTATGCTTTGGTCGTTATCCAGCCAACTGGCAAATGGCGGGTTTCCAAGCGCGTATAAAGACGGCGGATTCGTCAATATAGAGAGGATGGATATCCTGGCTCAAATTATGAGGCTCGCTCTTCTTTGTGGCCAGAGGGGAGAAAAGATCAAAAAGGCATTTGATAGGCTTTTCAGATTTCAGGTTTTGGATGACAGTAGGCAAAAAGGCGGGTTCAGATATGGATTTATTGAGGGTGGAACAGAAGTCCCTCATATTAATGCGTGGGTTTCTATGTTTGCACTACAAGCAATGATATATTATCATGATATCTTGCAAGGGAAAGAGGTATCTGCGGAATGTTTTATATGATGGGAATAGATTAATCATCAATTTGAGCCGTTCACTTCGTTCTTGCAGTCAAGGCTTGGATTATTCAGTCGTATTATGCACGCAGAGGCATCTATCAATTGGAATTAATTAGAATTCTGAAGGTGTTGATATAAAATTGCCCTCCTATGAGCTATATGACTGAATGTTTACGTTTGCAGAGGAACTGCATTGGGTATTCTTACCAGATGATGGCCATTTATTAAATTTTTGTAGATATAGTCGGCAACGATTCTATGCCCTTCCCTGGTAAGGTGGTTGTCCACTTTGAGATATATTTGTGTTATCTCAAATTTCTTGAATTCAGGAGTGAGGTCTATAAATTGTACATTATGTTCCTGGGAGAACTTTTTAAGAATTTTTGAAGGGATATCAAAATCATAGTCACTAATCTTTAAGCAGGCATCGGCTGTATCTGGAAATACGTGCTGTTTTAATGGCAAAAGAACTATGACAAAGTTACTATTGCTTCGCCTGGCCAGAATGGAGACGTTCCTCAGCATAGCATAGGTTTTATTCCATGCTTGATCCACGAATTCAGGAGGATTTTTCATCATAAGGATAGTCCCCCATTTTGTGGAGGTTTCATTATTGCAATAACTCTTATATGAAGAGGTTACATTAAGCCCAAATTTGTTTAGAGAATACCTGAGATTCTTGAATCTTGTGGCGAGGAAACCAAATGAATGGAAGGGCAGATATCTCAGTGCATTGTTAGGGATGGCTGTGTAGTAAAATACTCCCGAGTTACTTAAGGGATCATTCAATACAAAGGTCAATAGTATAAGATCTGGACTTAAATCCTTACCTTTTTTCTGAAGATATTCGAGTTCCCTTTTTGTGTCATAACCTGGAACTCCGGCATTAATCACCTCGAATTGCATCCTATCATCATCTTTGTTCAGTTTTTCCTCTAGCAATTTAAGGAATGTTCCATTTAATTGAACTCCTTGCCCAAAGGCAAATGAATCCCCTAATCCCAGTATTCTGAAAGTATCTTCATCTTTTTCACCATATTCTTTATCGCGTAAACCTATAGAGTTTGTTTGAACGTCTGTTTTGAATTCGAATGTATTAAATTTTATATGTTTGTTGGGTCTCATTTCATATTCTAAATCTTTAGAATACTTGAAGAGGGATGAATAGGGAACAATAGCCCTTAATGCAACCTCAGAAATTATCAGAAGGAAGCTTATTGTTACGATAAGTATGATTATATTGAGGAGAAAGCTTTTTTTCTTATTGATATCTCCTCTAATCATTTGCGTACTCCTCGCTGTTCCATATGTCTTTCGGGTTCTCGCTTCTCCTGATCAGAAAATTACCGATGATGAGATCATCGATTCCTGTTCCCATCATGCACTTGTACGCGTCATAGGGTGTGCAGACAACTGGCTCTCCCCGGATGTTGAATGAGGTATTGATGAGGATGGGAATCCCCGCGATCCTGCCAAACACCTTGATGAGATCATAATAAAGTGGGTTTTGATGGCGTCGGATGGTCTGCAGGCGGCCCGAGCCATCGACGTGCGTCACTGCAGGGATTTTCGGTGCCCATTGCTTTTTGACAGGATACACCATCAGCATGAAATCTGTTGGCTCTGGTATCGGCGAGTCACATTCAAAATATTTCAAAGCGTCATCTTCGCAGACAACCGGGGCAAAGGGTCTGAATCTCTCCCTGTGCTTAACCTTGAGATTGAGTATTTCCTGCATCTTGGGGTTAAGGGCGTTTGAGAGGATGGATCTTGCGCCTAGGGCCCTTGGTCCCCATTCCATCCTTCCCTGAAACCAACCAACGACACGATTGTCATGAATGAGCTTCGCGGTCTTTTCTATGATTTCGTTTCTGTCCTTGAGCTCATGATACCTGATTTTGTTTTCCTGAAGGAATTCCTTAATATCGGATGCTGAAAACCCTGGACCGAGGTATGCGTCTTTGAGAACATACGTTCTCTCATTCCCGAGCAGGGTATGATAAATATACGAAGCAGCACCGATGCTTGTCCCTCCATCTGATGCGTTTGGCTGTATCCAGATATGCTTGAAAGGGGTATTTCGAAGAATTTTTCCATTGTAGACGCTGTTTAATGCAACTCCTCCTCCAAGAACAAGGCTGTCGCATTTTGTTTCCTGGTGGAGGTGATTGAGCATTTTTGTCATAATGTCTTCCAAGAGCATTTGAAGAGCCGCCGCTATATCCTTATGGCGCTGTGTTATTTCAGACTCTTTCTTCCGGATCTGGCCATCAAGAAGAGCGCAAAGCTTCCTGGAAGGCATCCTGTCTGCATAATGGTATGTGAAGTAGCTCATGTCAAACCTAAAGCTTCCGTCTCCCTTGATATCAATGACTTTTCTGAGCTTTCCATAGTAGGGATTATTTTTCCTGTCCATCGTTCCATAGGGAGAAAGGCCCATGACCTTGTATTCAGAATTATTGACGCTGAACCCAAGATAGGCTGTGATGGTTGAGTAGAGCAGGCCAAGGGAGCTGGGGAATTTAATCTCCTTAAGGAGGGTAATATCATTTCCTTCTGCAATGCCATATGCAGTCGTGGTCCATTCGCCGACTCCGTCTACTGTAAGAACCGCTGCTTTTGCGAATGGGCTTACTAAGAATGAGCTTGCAGCGTGCGCAAGATGGTGCTCGATGAACAGTATGGGACCGTGGTATTTAAGCTTTTTCCTGACAGTCTTTGGTACACGAAGCTTTTCATTGATCCAAGACGGCATTGAGGCAAGAAATGTCTTAAAACTCCATGGGAATCCCTGTAAGTGCTGGTGGAGGACTCGCTCAAATTTTAGGAACGGTTTTTCATAAAATCCGATGTAGCTTATGTCGTTGACTGATATGTTTTCTTGTTTCAGGCAGTACGTGATTGCATTGATTGGGAAAGAAGTGTCGTGCTTTTTCCTTGTGAACCGCTCCTCTTCTGCTGCAGCTATAATAGCTCCGTCTTTCAGGAGCGCTGCTGATGCGTCGTGATAGTAACAGCTTATTCCGAGAATGTACATTTTAAAACTGCCTTGCGTATTTTTCTATGGGGTTCTTTCTGAGGTTGAGTTCTGACCAGTAGGTTGATGTTTGGCCTGTTTTTGTTTCAAGAAATTCCTTTTTGAATACTCTTGCGGCAAGGGATGGCAAACCAACACCAAGAAGATAAACTACAGTAAGTAATACCGAATTGATAATAGAGATAATTGCGGAGCCCGTCTCCTTTAAACCCCTCCTAAACCCATGGAAAAACCGATTTAGAGCCATGATTCGCTTCGCTGTTTTCTTTATTCATTGCTTTGCGCTGTTGTTGCGTTTCGCTCCATTTCGCTGGCTGTATTTACCTAAGTATATATTGGATTCCTTTGCCTGCTCCGATGACAGTGGCTGTGATAAGCATGACAAAAAAAAAAGACCAGGCATCCGGCAGCTTGTTCCCTAAGGATAGGACTGCGTAGAGTATCCCCGTCATAGCTGCATAACTTGCAAGGAAGCCTGCTACGAACCCCAGCTTCTCTGCTTGGGGATTCCCTTCAAATCTCATCAAAAATGAGACATCTGCGCTCTTTTATAAACTTTCGTATGTTTGGTGGCATTGAAAAGTCATGCAGCGCCCTCTTGTAAGCCATTATAACGGAGCGGCGGCACAGCGACAAGAGGGTCGCCTCCCTCGGAGAATGTCGCTATTCTGCCTGACTTGCGCATGGCGAACCTGGCGCTGCCGAGCGA
>DATDTY010000044.1 GCA_035290625.1 Candidatus Nanoarchaeia archaeon | reverse complement strand
CAATTCATCAACCAAGCCAAGTTCCTTAGCCTCAGAACCCAGATAGAATATTCCAGTTGCAAGCGTTTCAACAGAGTCTTTTGGAAGATTCCTGTTCTTCGCAACCTCATCCACGAAATAGCCATGGATCATATCAAGCTTTCTCTGCAGGAGACGAACCTCCTCAGGGCTCAGCTTTCTCAGCGGGCTTCCGATATCCTTATAGGGTCCTGAAACAAGCCGCTGGTAGGTCACATTATGCTCTGTCAAAAATCCAGAAAAGTCAAGATAAGAGGAAATCACTCCAATAGAGCCTGTAATAGACATTGGATTGGCAATGATATGGTCTGTTGCAGATGCGACCCAGTAGCCTCCTGAAGCTCCAACGTCACGAATGACTGCAACAGTAAGCTTCTTTGATTTCTTAATAGCATTCCCTATCTCCTGAGATGCAACTGCTGAACCTCCCGGAGAGTTAATCTCAAAAAGGATTGCGCGGATTAAGGGATCCTTTTCCGCCTTGTCAATGAATTCAACTATTTCCTCAGATACAGCCATTTCGCTCGGAAAGATGTCAAAGGAGTCTTCAGTGACAATAGTTCCGCTGATCGTAATCAATGCAACATTCCCTCCTCCCAATGAGGAACCGCCTGCAATCAAGGTGAGGATGCCTGCAGCCAAGAAAGCAAACACCAGCAGAACTCCACCGGCAATCAGCACAGCGACAAGCACCTTGTTCATAGAAAAGCACGAGGATGGCTTGTTTAAAAAGCTTCTGGTTGACGGGGCTTCGGTGAAAATCATTGCTGCCGCCCTTTGTGAGCAGCGGGGCAAGAACAATAACATCGACCTCGGGGGGATGCCCCTTACGGGGCGAATGTCGATTTGTAGAAGGATTTTTCAGTCATTGCGAACTCGGCGGCAGCTGCGAAGCAAGATTTTCACCGAAGCCTGTTGACGGAGAAGTGAGAACAAAAAAACAAACACTTAAATAACCAACCCCGATTAACAGAGGACAGATGAGCAAAAAAAAGGAAGAGCAGGAGCGGCAGGAACAGATGCAGATGGAGATTTCTCGCATCCGGCTTCCAAGGGGCAGGGAGACGTTTGGAGTTCTGGAGCAGCGCCTTGGCGGCTCAAGGACCAGAGTTCGTTGTCTTGATGGAAAAACGCGGGTCTGCAGAATTCCGGGCAGGCTTAAGCGGCATCTCTGGGTGAGAGAAGGGGATATTGTAATCGTGGAGCCATGGGAGTTCACTGGAGATAAGAAAGGAGACCTCATATTCAAATATTCAAAGACACAGGCACAATACATCCGGAAGAAAGGGTATCTTTCCAAGCTGGAAGTAACCGACGAGTTCTAATAGAAGGCATGATAGTACTACTCCAGAATAGAAATGTTTATATAAGTGCATCACTGCCCAAAAGCCATGGGTGTGGGAAGGTATACTGTTCAGGCATTCTTACTTCTGGTGGTTCTTATTGGAAATATCGTGATGGTGTTTAGAACCGAAAGGCATTTTGTGATTGAACTCTCTCTGGCATTAGTTCTTCTTGTCGTTGCGCTTGTCATCCTGGCAGGGACCTATGCCAAGAGCAGCTGGGCTCCCAAGTTGGCTGGTCTCACATACGCGGTCATTGTCATCAATATCCTCTACCTCTACATGAATTCCCCGAAAGGAATCCTGGTGACAGGAATTACAGTAATCACAGGCTGCTTGGGCCTCCTGTTCTCGTTGTTGATTTCGCAGATGACTGAAGGCATTCAGGAGATTCCGCGGATTGAGGAATACGAGCAAAAGGAAGAATCAAAAACCAGCGGATCTAGGAAAGTGAAGCGTAAAAGGGGAAGGCCGTCACGAAAAGAATGACCCTGTTTCTCGTAGTGCGACATTAATCTGGTGCTCTTTCCACCCATGCGACGCTAATGATTTCTTGATCTCGTGCCGAGAAACCCCGGATTTCAGCGAATAGTGCACTGCGCTGTTAAGCGTTGTCTGCTGGAGGGCATTGTCCACATGGTGCTTGCTCCAGCCAAGATGCAGGAGATGACGGGTTATCTGATCCTGGCTATGGCCCTTTCGAATCGCCTCATTGACAAACCGTTCGAGCAGATGAGGCTTGGCATTTGGAACATGGACAGCGTGCTTCCGTGAAAGACGCGCAAGCAGTGCGGCATGCTGCGGCTGATCAAAGCTCCGAAGCGATGAAGCCTGATAGTAATGCAGCGTGTCCTTGATTTCATGCAGGGGAAATCCTTTCTTTTTAAGTTCGCGAAGAACAAGAGGGTCAGAGAAGCCAAGCTGTTTTTGCTCACGGATGTCCAGGTAGATCTGAAAGCGCCCGAGTATGCCTGCAACCTCTTTGGAAGACCAACCATGATCAACAAGAGACGCCTTGATGTGCTCCACTGAATAATTCTCATGGAATTTCTTTTCCACAAATTCCAGGGCTTCATTGAGGTAGGGATAAGGGGGGTCTCCCTTCAGAAAATGCTCCACATCCCTGTGCCGGGTTGCCAGCATCGCAAGAATCAGGAAGAGCAGAAGCCACCACAGGTTAAAGAATTGCAAACCGCGCATTTCAGACGCAGGGCTTTGGAACTCTAGCTGGGAGCGCTCAGCATCCTTGGGATAGGTGTCATCAGCATCAGGAATTGAGTCATTGTCATCATCGAGGTCCAATGAGTCCGGAATGCCGTCTGAATCAGTATCAACGGCGGTATACGAGGGATGCGAGAGGGAATCAAAAATGCCCGTTCCTGCGTCCTGCTCTTCAGTGTTGGTGTAGCCATCGTTGTCAGCATCTTCATCTTCGTTGTCCGGAATGCCATCATTATCAAAATCAGTAGGTTGTGCTGGCAACAAATCAGAGATATCAGCATCTCCTTCAACTGCAATGGGCTGATCAGTCATCAAAGTGGCATCAGGAGGGGGGAGGGGTTCATCAATTTGAAGTTGGGTGTCGCCTTGAGCAGATGAAGAGGGGATTTGAGAGGTTGATTGAAGCGGGTCACTTTGAATCTGAATTGGTTGGGTGTCGTCTTGAGGGCATCCATCGCCTGCTGTGTCTGTGCAACTGCAGTCATCTTCATATGTCCCGAGGCAGAGCTCAGAGGTTATGCAGCGGTAGCCTGGGTTGCATGGCTGCAGCTGACCTTGCTCATCGGGGCAGGCAGAAGCATCAAAGACATTGCATGCTGCAAGGAAATCGCTTTCTGCGCAGCCAGAAGTGCAGCTATCGAGGTCAGGAACACAGCACCAAGGGCCTGAGCAATCCTCCACCAGCTTTTGATCACAAGAGCAGCCTGTAAGATCAACAATACTTGTAAGAGATCCGAGACATTGATCCGCGGCATCAGGAACTCCGTCGCTGTCTTCGTCGGGAACAGCAAGTCCTAAAGGCAACACAATCAATCCTAAGATAAGTATGAAAACAAGGTGTATTGACCTCGCAAACTGTGTGCTGATTATTCGGCGCATGATAATGGGTTTAGGTGGAGATTTATTTACATTCTCCCGTTACATAAACATTAGTTAAACCAAACTCATACTGGAATGTTTTCTTTAAAAAAGTATCCCTTGTTGAGTAGTCGGATATTCTGATTACTCCGTCTCGTGGATTTTCTACTTGGTTAGATAAAAATTCAATATTTACATCAGCAGCGGAGGGAGGACAATCAGCTGAGATATCGTAAGCGACTGGGCTAGATGGATTTGCAGCAATCGCATCCTGATTATTCTTAATTCCCTCAACAATCCCCAGCGCAGATCTCAGCATCCCCACAACCCTCACAGGCAATGTTGTCTGAAATGTTTCCAGCCTGCCTTCGAAGCCATCTCTCTTAATTGACAACGGCATGTCAAGCTTCACAACAACAGATTTATCACCCCAGCCCGGTAAGGAATCATCAACGAGGACTGTAACCCTGGGATTTCCTTTTTTTGTAATGATAATGTTTGAAGATTCAAAACTCCTGAAGTCAAGGCATGTTTGGATATCTCTTTCAATATCTGTTTCAAGTTTATCTTTAATTCTGGCAATGGCGATGTTGAAAACTGAACTAAATTTGCTTGCATACTCAGTATTGGAAAGATAATTCTTTGTATTGAGTTGCTCGGTGCTATTAAAAGTTAAAGAAAAGTCCTCTTCACTCAAATACCCTCCATGCTTTGCAACATCGCGGAGAGTCGCCTCAGCAGTATTCTGCAGACAATTGGAAACATACGATTTGATCGGAGTCAGCTCAAAGGTTCCGGTAATCCTCTCAGTTGCCTGCCCTGCTGACCTGATGTCAGTAACCTCTCCCTGGATAAAAAAGATGTAGAAGACG